>NZ_JANSJN010000227.1:0-1003 GCF_047462555.1 Synechococcus sp. B60.1 | reverse complement strand
GGCAGAAGAAGAGACAAAAGCTCTGCTGTCAAGCGGGTGAGGAAACCCCACCCGCCTGCGCGGTGGGGTAGTTCATAAGCAAGTTTGCTCCAGGGATCCCTTGTCTAGGGTTTGCTGCCGCTGCTTTCCTCAAGTTCCTGCGCTGGCTACTAGCGTATATGGTAGAGGAAAGCCTCTTTTCGGGTCTTTCCCTCTCCCTATGCCCAGGGTTGGCACCTCTCGCCAGCAGAATGACCTCGGTTTTAGCTTTGCCCAGGCCAAGGGGCTAAAGCCCTACCAGCGTAAGCAACTGCAACGCCTCTACCAACTGCGCCTGCCCCCCAACTGTCTGGTGACGGTGGAGTTTGCCCAACGGCTGGGATCCCTCACTCAAGATCTGGAAGGCCAGCCCATTAGTGTTTACCTCAACCGGCGCGGCCAAGTAATTCGCGTGGGGCTGGGATCCCCCTTTGAAACCCAGATCCCGGCTTGGGAGCTGCCGCGCCAGGGGGCGGAGCGCCTCTCTGGGATCCGCTGCATCACCACCCAGGTGGGGGCGGGGGGGCCTAGCCAAAAAGCCCTGACAGCCATGGCCCTACAGCGGCTGGACGCTCTCATTACCCTGTCGGTATCCCCCATAGAGGGACGGCTGGGCCGCGGAGGAGCGGCCACAGGCTTTATCAAGTGCGCCTACTTGGCCCATCTGGTGCCGGAGGAAGAGCGCCGTTGGCAGGTTTCTGAGCCTTTGCCCCTGGGGATCCTGGCAGAACAGGATCTGCAGGAGCTGGTGGCGGAGCTGGAGGATGGCTTTCGGCGCCAATTCACTGCCCGCCAGGTGGATCCCCAGCAGGAGCGGGCCATCCTGGTGGGGCTGCAGGAGTCGGGGCAGAGCAGCGAAGACCTGGTGGACAGGCTGACAGAGCTGGGCCGCCTGGTGGAAAGTGCCGGCGGACAGGTGCTCCGCACTCTTTGGCAGCGGCGGGAGGGCCCCGATTCCGCTACAGTCATTGGCTCGGGTAAAGTC
>NZ_JANSJN010000226.1:0-1008 GCF_047462555.1 Synechococcus sp. B60.1 | reverse complement strand
CTGCCCCAGCTTTTGGGAAGACAGCAGGGGGGATAGAAACAGCCGTTGCGCCAAGGTCTGCCCAAAAAGCAAGGGATCCCTTCTCTAGGGATCCCTCTTCTAAGACCAATTGAGACTAGAACAAATTAGTCGCGCTCAATGTACAAAAAGAGCACGGCCATGGCCACTGCCGGCAGCAGCCAACCGACAATGGGGACGAAAATCCAAGGAAGATAAGCAGCAGCGTAAGAACCGGTCATAGTTTTGCTCCTCTCCAGTGCCTTGACAAGCTTGACAACTAATTCACCAACCCTCGAAAGATGGCGTCGATCCCGGCAAAGTTCTCCAACAGGAAGTAGGCAGCAAAGACGCCACCCATGCCTCCCAAGAAAAATCCTGCCGTCAGATCCCCCCAGCCACGCGCCGTAGATAGAGGATTGGCTCCCGGCGTTTCCGGCTTGTTTCCAAAGGTAACGCTGCCATAGGCCGACATGCAGGCGGTTCCCAGCAACACAATTGCCATCGCCGTGACCAGCCCACCCAAATTAGCTGCCTCAGGATAGTCGCGCAGCGGGCCCACCACGATTTCTGGCCCCACCAAAAAATAGCCATGCGCCAACCCAATCTCCAGCCCCCGCAACAGCGGCGATAGGCCAGGACGGTTGATGGGGAGGTTGTTGATAAACAGACGGGTGACAGGAGAATCGCTGATAGGCGTCGAAAGATGGCCCTCGCAGGGATCGTCGTTAAAGGTGCGAATGTAATCCATGTCCGAAGGTCCTGCCTGGAATTTTGGGATTCATTCTACGGGGCCTCAGTTCTCCTCTCAGCAGCCGCTATCCGGATCGTTAAAAAAGTTCATGCTCGCTTAACAGAGATATAGACCCTTATCAAGGGATCCGAGAAGCTTTTTGCTTGGATCCCCCGAGTACTTGCCCTTCTCCTAGGCAAACAGCTTTTCCCAGCACCACCGCCCCTCTACCCCCTAGATGCCTCTGAGATCCTGTAAAGTAGCTGACTGCAGATAGG
>NZ_JANSJN010000225.1:0-1015 GCF_047462555.1 Synechococcus sp. B60.1 | reverse complement strand
ATCTCCAACCCCGTCTTCTCTGCCAGCGGCCTGAGAGTAGCCAAGGTGCGCCGCATCGGGCTGACGTAGAGGGCCTGCCAAGGGATCCCGGCATAGGCGGCGGCAAAAGCTTCTGCCATCTGCTGGCCTTCGGGGGGGAGGTCGGGATCGAGGGCGCCACAAAAGCTACCGGAACGGCTGTAGGGGGTTTCCCCGTGTCTGAGTAGGTACAGTCTGAGGCTCATGGGAGAAGATTCCAGGGGAGTTAAACTCCGCTACTCTAGCTCCCCAACTTTAAGATCCCTTTATCCCCCCTCGGGGCGGTGGTTGGTGGTGGGGATGTAGATGCGGCTGCCGGCCCACTGCAGCTTTTCTCGCAGGGTGCGGAAGTAGGAGAGGTCTTTTTCTAGGATCATCAGCTTGGCCGGCAGGGGAGCCCGTTGAATTTGCACCCACTGGCCGGGGTTGACCGATTGAGCCAAGACACCATCAGTCCAGAGGCGGGTCAGCCCTTCCGGATCAGCAAGGGGCCAGATCTCCACCGTGGCCGTGCCGCTGATAACAATGGGCCGGCTGGACAAGCTGAGGGGACAAATGGGGGTGATGATGATGGCCTCAAAGGTAGGTTCCAGGATGGGACCATTGGCTGCCAAAGTGTAGGAAGTGGATCCCGTTGGCGTGGCCACCAGCACGCCATCCCCGTGGTACTGATCCAAAATCTCGCCATTGACTTCGATTTCCATGATGGCGGCGGGCAGGCGTTCCCGGTTGATGGGCTTGAGGCACATTTCGTTGAGGGCGTAGTAGACTTCGCTGACCGGGCGACCCTGCCGCTTGCCCTCCTCAGGGATAGCCCCTTGCCCCAATTGCGCTTGCTCCCAAATCTGGGCCTGCAACATCATGCGGGCTTGCAGGACGAAGTCTCCTGCCTGAATGCGATCCCAGGGATCCTGGTGCAGCACCCGCTCTGATTGAGCCAAAAACCCCAGCCTGCCCCCCGACTGAATGGGCAAAATCGGGATCCCGTGCGGGGCCA
>NZ_JANSJN010000224.1:0-1026 GCF_047462555.1 Synechococcus sp. B60.1 | reverse complement strand
TTGAGCGGCGGTAGCCAGTTGCGCCCTCAGGCCGGCCAGGAGGGGGACTACCTTAGCCTGCGGCCTTATCGTCCCCAGGATGATCTGCGCTCGGTGCACTGGAAGATCTCGGCCAAACGGGATCAACTGGTTGTGCGGGAGCTGGAGCGCCCCCGTTCCCAGGCCATCGTCCTCTGTTTTGAAAATCGCTGGCAGCCGCGGGGAGAAAGCCCTGAAGCCCATCGCAACAAGCTGGAGCGGGCCGTAGAGTGCTGTGCCGGGATCCTCACCTATTTGATTCGAGAAGGCTATCCTGTGGCGCTGGCCACCTTGCAGGAGCGAACTGCTTTTGGAGCGGATCTGGCCCACCAAGACCGGCTGTTAACTCTGTTGGCCCAACTAACGTTTGTCGGGGATCCCCAACTCAACTCTCAACTGGCTGATCCCTCTGCCGGGTTTAACCTCACCCCTCAAGATCGCTGTGTGCTGCTGGCCCATCCCGACCAGGATGGAAAATCTGCCCCGGGCTATCTCATCCACCCAGGATTGCTATTGCAATTTATCCCCATTGAGTGAACTTCAGACCCATTTTGAAAGTTTAGGTGCCTACCCTTTGCTGCAGATTAGGCGCCAGATAGCCGCGTTCCCCCAAGCTTTCCAGCAGGGGCCCATAGCGGTCGCACTTGACCACGCTGACCGAGGCAGCCAAAACCTCGATACGATCCCGGTAGCGGCCCAGGTGAATGCCCAGCAGGCTGCGGAGAAGAATCTGAAGGGTGGCCTTGTTTGTGGGAGACGATATCTCCGCCACAACCGGCAGGGCGCGGTTGGCAATTTGCACAGCGGTTTCGCCACCTGGGGGCGTTCCAGGCCGGCTCGGTCCTCCAGCGCCAGTAGGCTTCGGGATGGTCTTCGCGGGCCTCGGCGTGGGTTTTGCCCTCCCACTCGCTGTAGTGGATTGGATTTCCCTATCTCCAACCCCGTCTTCTCTGCCAGCGGCCTGAGAGTAGCCAAGGTGCGCCGCATCGGGCTGACGTAGAGGGCCTG
>NZ_JANSJN010000223.1:0-1039 GCF_047462555.1 Synechococcus sp. B60.1 | reverse complement strand
AGCGGGGATTGACCGAGATCACTCTAGAGGTTATGTATGCGGCCAAGGAGGCTCTCGGGGCTTGACGGGATCCATCCTACGTGATGGAAGGTCTGGCTAGCCGATCCACAAACCTCGCTTGGAACTCCCGTACAACGCCGCGCAGCCGCTCGTCTAGGACGGCCAGGGTTTTGGAGGCAATCTCGTCTGGCACGCCGCCGAAAAACGCCTCGGCAATGCCTCCAGCGATACAGGCCATCGTATCTGCATCTCCGCCAAGCGAGATGGCATTGCGCACTGCGTCCTCGAACCCCCCTGCCTCTAGGAAGGCGATGATCGCCTGAGGCACCGAGCCCTGACAGGAGACGTCGAAGCCGTAGCGTTCCCGGATGTCGTCCAGCCGCTCGGATAGGTTGTAGCCAAACTCCCGCTCGATGTAGGCTTTGATGTCTGCCTTGGTGTAGCCTGAGCGGGCGAGAAACACGGCGGCTGCCGTAGCCTGGGCGCCGCGGATGCTCTGCGGGTGGTTGTGGGTCACCTCCGCACTTGCCCGTGCCTCGGCCAACACTTCCTCCAGCGTGTTGCCGGCAATGCCAATGGGGCTGACTCGCATGGCGGATCCATTGCCCCAACTGCGGTACGGCTCGCGGCAGCGATGTTGGGCCCAGCGCCTGAAGCTACTCCCGTAGCCGGCGTGTGGGTAGGCGTGGAAGTACTCGTGGAACCAATCGATGTAGCTACCGCCGCGCAGCAACCGCTCAGCGACGGCAACCGTGAGGACGGTGTCATCGGTGAAGCGGCTGCCTTCCACAAATAGCGGAAAGTCCTTGCTTTTGGTGCCAGCATGCTCATGGACAGAGCCGATTACATCTCCCGCAATTGCCCCCAGCATCGCTGTGCCCTCCTTGGCCAAGTCGCCACTCACCCAGTAGAATCCACAGACTCCAAGAATTGAGGGGCCGGCAGCGCGCTCCCCCTGCAAATTATCCTGCCGAGTCGACCAAGCCTCGCACCGCCCGCACTAGCTCGGCGGGCAGCGGAGAGGCGGGATCCCAGCACA
>NZ_JANSJN010000222.1:0-1052 GCF_047462555.1 Synechococcus sp. B60.1 | reverse complement strand
GCAAAGCGCAGTTGCACTTCATGCAAAAATTGTTCTCGCTCCAGGATTTGGATGCCCTGCTGCTCCAGATCCACTCCGTAGCTTTGCAACTGCTTGTACTGATTCAAAACCCATTGGTTGTAGAACGAATCGGCCAAAACCCGCCAATAGCCGATGATTGTTGCCTCGGCAAAGGGGATGCTAACCAAATAGGTCTCGCTGGTGATCCAGTGCAAATGCTCGGTTAGCTTGTCCCGCTCTTTCTCGTCCAAGTAGGAGGTGCGCGGCACCCAAGCTGCCCCGTACTCGCTTTTCACCTCCGCAGGGAGGGAGATCAAGAGGGTGTCGAAAAATTGGTGGAGGCTGAAAAGGAGAAACTTATTTGGATCCTGCAGGCGGTTGAGGAGCTCTTGTTTTTTCTCTTCTTGGTATTGGGCTACCAGTTGCTGGGCCTCGGCGGCCTGGCTGCGCGCTGCCTCCACATCTTGCCGCAGCTTTTCGATCGCTTCTGCGCTCGGCACCTCGGTAGCAGCAAGCTCCCCCTCTCCGCTGAAATAACTGCCGCCCGGCCCTGGACCACCGAGGCTTGCCAGCGGTTCGTCGCTGTCGTTATCCAGGGTTAAGAGGTGAGAAAGAGCCTGCAAGCGAGCTCGCCGATCGCCAGAGCACAGGGATCCCACCTCCACCGGATCCCGACTTTCCCAACCGTCCAGTCCACCGATGCGATAGAGCGTGTAAAAATACTTGCTGAGCAGAATTGCCAACAGATGCTTGTTTTTGACCTCGTTGTACTCCAGGTAGGCCCGCAGACACAGTTGGAAAGCGATGTTGGGCAGGCTGCGACACACCCTCATAATCTGGGAGTATACTCTTTGCAAGTGGGGCCGAAAGCGGCGCGGGATCGCCTCGGGTCGCAGGCCGCGCAGCAAAAACTCCGGCTGCCGCAGATCTTGAGGGGTAAAGTAAAAGCTTTCTTGCCAAAGCAGCTCGTCCAGGTCGCGGGCAAAAACCGGCTTCAACTGATCGATGATCTGCACAACGACCGCTTCGTTAAAAACCGGTATAATTTCTTC
>NZ_JANSJN010000221.1:0-1090 GCF_047462555.1 Synechococcus sp. B60.1 | reverse complement strand
GAGATCATCACCCGCCACGGCATGACCGTGCCTGAATACAACCGCATCACCCTGTTGATTCGCTCCGAAGAAGGCAGAGACCTCCAACAGCGCATCGAAGCCGAAATCCTGCGCCTGCAAAGCGGGGATCCCAGGGAAAGTCCGAAGCCCTAATCTCTCCCCATTGAGGCAGGCCGGGCAAGGTGGATGTGACTGGAGGCAGGAGATAACGATAGGCTGGATGCGAAAGTCGGTGTTCAGCCAGTCGAGCAGGGGAGAAAGATGAACGAGCCTATGTCGCCGTCAGTACGGGCGGCTGTCGAGCGGATGAAGTCTCGCTTACGCATGACTCGCCGTTTCGGGTTCTGGTTTCAGGCGGTTTTGGGAGCAACGGCCCTGTTGCTCTGGCTGGGGTTTTTAATCGGCCAAAATACCGTCTACCGGGATGACTCGCTGGGGGCTGTGATCGCCTTTTGGTTCACTCTGTTCACACTTCTAACCCTAGGGACGGGCCTATTCTTCAACTGGCGCTACCTACTCCATGCCGAGCGCCGCTCAGCCTCTGCCGATGCCTTGAGCCAGTTGGATCTGCCTAGGCAGTTGCAGTTGGTCACCTACGTCAGCCTAATCGGGGCTTTCCTTGCCCTCATCGGCATGGAGGCGCAGGTGGGCGAGCTGTTGGCGCGTATGTTTGCCCGCACCCAGGCTAACCAGGTAACAGGGGTGCTGCTGCTGGCTGCCAACATCAACGTGACGTTTGCCCACTTTGTTTGCTTGGCAGGGGTACTCTGGATTACCGGCGTCCTCGACCGCGAGCCTTAACCCCTGAGCCGCACCGCCACCCACGACCGACCCCAAATCCCCCAGCAAGGGAGAAGTTAGAGGTCGCCGCAACTTAATTGCCACTTGGTTGTTTAAGGATCAGGATAGAGGAACGGTGCCCCAGCCTGAGTGAGATCTCCATGACGACTAGAGAGCCCCTCAACCAGAGGAAGAGGGGCAGCGGAAAGCAGCGGAGAAATCTATTCTAAAGACTTCACTTGAAGCCCACTGCCGCCTGCCAGACAAAAGCCAGCAAAAAGAACAAAACAGGGATGATGGGCAGAATGTC
>NZ_JANSJN010000220.1:0-1108 GCF_047462555.1 Synechococcus sp. B60.1 | reverse complement strand
TGAAAATCCTTCAGGATATCTTCACAGAGATTGCCAAGGAGTCAGCTTGTCAAGCGTTGTGGAGATTCTCAAGTATGCAACGGGTGAATCCGATACGAATAAGCTGTTTGACGAATATATACGACCGGCTATTTTCAGCGCACAAGACATTGAATCCTATCTTGATAGTATGCCGATAAGATCTAGGAATGCCATCCTTGCCCTCATTTCCCCATCTCTGGTTGGTTTAGATTGGACATTCTGGGATCGCCTACCCTGGAACACCGCTGCTCGGAGAGACGTCATTTTCAAGCTAATGTCTCGAGTAAATCAAGTTATAGCAACTGCCCAGTCTATGATCGAGTTGGACAGGAGACTGGAAGGCTACAGATACGAAATCACTGAAATGACTCGGCTTGGCCTCAGCTACCAAGAGTGGCAAAGTCTGGTTTTGCCACCGAGGAGCTCGCCGGAGAATCCGGACTCCAAGGTTTTGCTTCTGCTGCCGGCCTAGGATCAATGGGGGTAGAATCCACCGCCCAAACCAAATAGAACTGCCAGTATGCCAATACCAACAGCGACTCCAGCCGCCAGCTTCAGATCCTCCTTTAGCTTCTCAGCGTCCGCTCTTTCCTTTATCGCCGTCAATAGAAAAAGCTGATCCTCTCCGCTAAGCCCGCCTATAAACTCAGGGGATAAAGACTCAAGGGAGAGACTCTTAAAGTAGTCGATCCTGCTCCTGTAGTAAAGCTGAAGTTGAGTGAGTTCCGCACTTTTTTCTTTCTCATGTAGGGCGATTTTTGACTTCGCCCTTTCTTGGAAACTTTTGGCTGTCTCCACTTGCGCTTTACTGTACCTGTCAGAAAATGCTGACCAAGCAAATGCAAAGGCAATGATTACAAGTATAGTACCAATCGCTCCCCAGCCTCCTAAGAAAGCCAAAAAGCCCAAAAACAAAGAGAAAAGGCAGTTCTGTATGTTTTCATCCTTAGTAAGGAAGGCATAATCAACTCTGGCATCCTCTTCCTTAATGCCGATTGAAATAAGGTTTCTCCTTAGCTCAGACTTCACTTGCTCTATCTTTTGATTGTAGTTAACTTCGATACTTTCCTTGCGACGCTCTATTTCC
>NZ_JANSJN010000219.1:0-1121 GCF_047462555.1 Synechococcus sp. B60.1 | reverse complement strand
CAGGTCGATGTTGAGGGCCCGCACCGCCATTGCCTCGCGGCCATCGTAAAACACCGAATCTTTGAAGGGCACGCGATGGCACTGGTCGCCGACTCGGATCAGCTCCATCTGGTTGCTGTTGGGATGGTTGCCACCGAGTAGGGTGCTGCTGGGGCAAGTGGCAGTGGCATGGGGCAAACGCCAGTCGTTGATGGTGGAGCGAGGCCGAAGAGCCACTTGCTCGAGGTCGGTTACTGCCCGGTAGGTCACATCCGGCAGCCAGGAGTAGGCGCCTCGCCGCTCGCTCTCTATGGGATCCGCCTGGCCAAAGTCGCTGGTGGGGAAGATGTAGCGCAGCGGCAGGTAGAAGCGGTTAGAGGCATTCAGATCACCCCTACGGCTGGCTTGAATGTCATCCCGAAGGATCTGAGCTGCTGGATCCCCGGCGTTGGCAGCCGCCTCAATCCGCAGAATGTTGTCGGCCAGCATGCCCAGCATGCAGCCCGCCGTCTGCAGCGTGGTTTGATCCGCCAAGCTAAGGTTGTTCGGGTTGTTGATGATTCGCCGCAGCTCGGAGAAGTTGCCAAAGGCAGTGATGAACGGATCTGGGTGGATGCGGCCCGCCTCCTGCCTGGGCGGATAGGCCCCGTCGGGGTCGCCAGCAAAATTGGCCAGGTTGGTCAGCGCCGTCCACAGGGGCGTCCCAGGCCGCAGCCGCTCTTGCATCGGCCCAGGGTCATATTCCCAGACGTTGGTGCCCTGGCCGGTGAAGAAGTTGATGCCCAGTTGGTCGGTCTGATCGCCGGCAGGGAAGGTGGAAGCCCGCCGCAAGCTCCAAGGCGTGCCGGGGTGGGCCACCGTGGCCAGGCAGGCGATGGGGAAGCGCCCATCTTGGTGGCTGTAGTGGTAAACAGCCGTGGCCTGCACTGCTGCCGGGTTGTCCCGCAGGGTCAAGCGTTGCCGCGCCTCGTTGCTGATGAAAATGGCCTGTAGCTTAGTGGGATCATTGGGATCGCCCCCTGGCACCAACGGCAGCGGCAAAGAGTCGGTGCGGGTCAGCTCCAAGCGCTGCCCCACGATCACCCGCAGGCCCTCCACACGGGCCCGCCGCTCCCAGTAGCCATCCAGCCCCACCTCGGCAA
>NZ_JANSJN010000218.1:0-1124 GCF_047462555.1 Synechococcus sp. B60.1 | reverse complement strand
TGCTCGCAGACATTGACCGGAGGTGGCACTGTCCCCCCAGACCCCCCACAGCTTGCTAGAAGGAGAGTCGAGGCTAGAAGGCCCCAGAAAAAACGCACCTGCAATCCCCCAACCTTCGATGCCGGCAATGACGACATAGACACTCCTCTGCCACAGGATCATTACCTTCTCCAGACTACAGCCATTTCGGCAAGCTGCAGCAAACAAGGATGCCCTTTCAACTGGTTAGTCTGCTTCCTAGGAGCAGCGATACCCAGCAAGAGCAACTCCATTTTTCCCCTGGCCTAGTGCCTCCTAGGCAGATGTCGGGTAGAGTTGGCGATAGCCATCGCTGCCGTATTGGTTAACCTATGAACAACCCGCCGAGTAGCCCGAATCGGGATTGCTTTTCACAGCGCTCCAGGCAGGGCAACCTAGGCCGGAGCTTCCCCCTCCAGGGTCTGGGACTCGGCTTGTTGTGCGGATCGCTGCTATTGGGGGCAGGGGGCGGCCGATTTCTAACTTGGGCCCAGGAAGCGGAACAGCAGCCAGAGCCAGAAGTCCCCCTACCGGTGAGAGACCTCGATCCGGCGGTGCAGATCCGAGTTCGGAACGAGCTGGTTAAACTTTGCGGAGATTATCGGTGCGAAGGCTATCGCTTCCCCGTGCGGGTTTTGGTCAGGCCTGAAGATACTCTGGAAACTCTGCTGGAGCGGCTGGATACAGAGATGCTGCGGGAGGTGGATCGGGTGTTTCAAACTCGGCCTGACTTGAACCGTGTTATCGTCGATGGCTATGTCTTTGTGGGCACTCCCTCTTTCGCCAGTCGGGAAGTACTGCTGCAAACGTTGTTGGTGCCCCGTCACCGCTGGGCGGTGGGTCGCTTTGGGCTAGAGCAGGATGGAATCTTCTATGCCAAGCTGCTGGAACAGGTAACGCCCTTTTTAACTCGGCCGCAAACCCCGACCCCTCCGCCTGGGGCTGTGCTTGAAGAGCCTGGGCCTCCTCTACCTCCCACGCCAGCTCCTGGAGAGACACCAACGCCCCCACCGCAAGCAACGCCAGAAGCTTCACCAACCCCCGAAGCTCCACCCCCACCGGGGGATGTCATCGAGCGGCAGCCCATTTAGCCTTGATAGGGCTGG
>NZ_JANSJN010000217.1:0-1141 GCF_047462555.1 Synechococcus sp. B60.1 | reverse complement strand
GCCTTTACGGCCCTCTGCCTTGGGGATCAGGCCCTGTCGCCGGCGGTTATCGCCCTCTGCTTGGCGGCGGGGGCTGCCAGTTGGTTTTGGGAGCCGCCCCGCATTAGCTTTGCCCGCTATGCGCCCCTGTGGATGCCCCTGACGGTGAGCGTGCTGGTCAGCTTGGCGGCTCTGGTGCTTGCGGGCGTGCTGCCGCTTTCGGATGGGGCCATAGGCCTGGTGCTCTACCTTACGGGGGCCAAGTTGTTCCAGCGGGAGCGGGCAGCCGACCACATTCAGTTGGCGGTATTGTCTTTGCTTCTGATGGCCATTGCCACCCTCTTTAACGAGGACATCAGCTTTGGGTTTTTATTCCTGCTGTATGTGGGGGTGGGGCTGGTTAACCTCACCCTCTATCACCTGCGCCTGCAGGCGGAGCAGTACCCCCAGGCGGCCAGCCAAGTCCGCGGGATCGACCTCAACTTTCTGGGGTTGCTTGGATCCCTGGCTTTGCTGGCAACCCTTCTCTCGGTGGTTTTGTTTTTCCTCTTTCCGCGCCTTAGCTTGGGGCTGCTAGGCCGGCAGGCCCGCTCGCCGGTGATGACCACCGGCTTTGCCGAGGAAGTCAGCCTGGGGGAGTTCGGCACCCTCAAGACCGACAGCACTGTTGTCATGCGGGTGGAGTTCCCGGCGGGGGTGCCGCCCCAGGTGGAGTCCCTCTACTGGCGGGGGATCAGCTTTGATCGCTACGACGGGCGGGCTTGGTCGCGGACGCTGGACCACGCGATCCCGATTTTCCCCAATGCAGCAGGGGTTTTTGATCTCTCGGCTTCCCCCTTGATCCCCACCGCTAGCGACCTCCAGTTCTTCCCCCTGGAGCAGCGGATTTACCTAGAGCCGCTGGCCACCAACACCGTCTTTGGGGTGGCGCCGCTGCTGGAGGTGGAGTGGTTGGATCGGGGTGGAGTGATGACCCCTCAGCAGGCATGGCAACGGCAAACTCGCCGCCTCCTCCTGCACGAGAGCGGGGATGTCAGCCATTCTCTGCCCCCCCGGCTGCCCTATCTCTACCGCGCCGTGAGCTGGATCCCCCGCGATCTGGAGCCCCGCCTGCGCCAGCTTAGCCAGGAGGAGCTGCTGAGTGCTCTTGACCCAGCCCAGC
>NZ_JANSJN010000216.1:0-1154 GCF_047462555.1 Synechococcus sp. B60.1 | reverse complement strand
TGAAAATCCTTCAGGATATCTTCACAGAGATTGCCAAGGAGTCAGCTTGTCAAGCGTTGTGGAGATTCTCAAGTATGTAAAGGGTGAATCGGATGCGAGTAAGCTGTTTGACGAATATATACGACCAGCTATTTTCAACTCACAAAGCATTAAATCCTGGACTGATAGCATACCACTAAGATCTAGGAATGCCATCCTGGCAATCATTGCCCCATCTTTGATTGATACAGGCGGGTGGATAATCTGGGATCCCATAGTTTGGGATCCTCCTCGGAGAGAAGCTATCCTCAGTAACGCAAATCAAGTTATAGCGACTGCCCAGTCTATGATCGAGTTGGACAGGAGACTGGAAGGCTACAGATACGAAATCACTGAAATGACTCGGCTTGGTCTCAGCTACCAAGAGTGGCAAAGTCTGGTTTTGCCACCAAAAAACTCGCCTGAGGATCCAGACCCCAACGTTTTACTGCTCCTGCCGGCTTAGGAAGCAGGATCAATGGGGGTAGAATCCGCCGCCCAAACCAAACAAGACGGCTAATATGCCAATACCGACAGCGACCCCAGCTGCTAGTTTCAGATCCTCCTTTAGCTTTTCAGCGTCGGCTCTTTCCTTTATCGCTGTCAACAGGAAGAGTTGATCCTCTCCGCTAAGCCTGCTTATAAACTCAGGGGATAAAGACTCAAGGGGGAGACTCTTAAAGTAGTCGATCCTGCTCCTGCAGTAAAGCTGAATTTGAGAGAGCTTTGCATTTTTATCTCTCTCTAGCCGCTCTATTGATTTCTTCGCTTCATCCTGGAACCTTCTAGCGCTCTCGACTTGCTGTTTGGTGTAGTATTCTTTTCTGTAGTGGTAGTGATAGAAAAGAAAGATAGCTATAGCCAGCCAAAACAGTGACGCATACAGGGACTGAAACCACTCATCAAAAGAAGGATTTGGGAAGGAGGCTATAACGGAAACAGGCAAGGGAGCCACAAACAGAAGAAACAGCAGACTGAACAGTTTAGCGCAACCTCCGGTATGAAAGGTAGAATCAATTTTAGCTTCCTCTTGTTTTATTCCGATAGAGATTAAGTTTTTCCTTAGCTCAGACTTCACTTGCTCTATCTTTTGATTGTAGTTAACTTCGATACTTTCCTTGCGACGCTCTATTTCC
>NZ_JANSJN010000215.1:0-1184 GCF_047462555.1 Synechococcus sp. B60.1 | reverse complement strand
AGAAGATTTGCAAGCCAAAAAACAGAAGCTTGTTCAGTACTTGAAAGAGGGCGCTGCCAAACTCGATCAGCTCCGCTCACAAGGGGATCTTTTGGCCCAAGAGATTGCCCGCCTCAATCAAGTTCGCCAAGCAACAGGCTCTGGCAACTTTGCCGCCCACCCGTCTGGGTTTGGAAAGGGATTCAGCTCCACTTCTACCACCAAAGCTGCTGCCACCTCCGCTTCGGCCAACACCTACGACGCAATTCTTGCAGCCATTGAGGAGAAGGTGAACGACCTAGACGACATGGCAAAAGCGATGACAGAGCTGGGCTCGCTTGAGGGCAGACGGTAATTCTTCAAGCACCTTCCAAGTCCAGATCCACCTCATGAACCCGCCGCAGGGATCCCTTGTTAAAAGCTGGGAAGCGTAGGTAGGGGTACTGCTCCTTGGCCTGCCGCAGCTCTTGGAAGGCGGGGGCCAGTTGATCTTTGGGGGAGATCCCTGTTACCACACACCAGAGCTTGGTGCGTGTCAAGGCCACAAAAGCTTGATTGCGCCGGCGCAGTTGCTCCTCTACACTTAGCCCCGGCTCGGTGGCGTTTTGAAACTGGCAGACGTAGACTTTCCAAGCTTCGTTGCCCTTGGCCCGGAAGATCCCCGACAGGGTGACGTGCCCCGGCAAGCGGAAAATATCCCGATCGGCATCTTCGCCAGCAATGAGGGCGCTAATTCCTCTTTGTTTGAGCCTGGCCTTTAGGCTTTCCCAGTAGGGTCTGCTCCCTCTGAAGCTGGCTACACTTGTAACTAGAAGATCTTCCGGCCGAAAACTCCACTGCTTCAGGTCGCGCTCGATCTGTTGGGCAATCCAATTCTGCTCCTCTTCCTCAGAAGGGAAGGTGCGCCAGACCAGCAGCGACTGGGGATCCACCTTGGGATCAAAGTTTTCTTGATCGACGGGGTGGCAAGCCTTGCGGGTGAGGGTAATTGGGGATCCAGGCTTACGAAAATCACCTTCCACCACTTCGTAACCCAAACCTTCCCACTGCTCTTTTTGGGTGACCCCCTGCAAAGGATGGCCTCCACGCAAAAGACCCATGTTGATGGCATGGGCAGCCATGAGGATGATGTTTGGAGTGCGGTAGCAATGGCGCAGTACGATGGCTCGCCCTCCCAACCGCACTTTGGGTTTGCCCGTCTCGTC
>NZ_JANSJN010000214.1:0-1230 GCF_047462555.1 Synechococcus sp. B60.1 | reverse complement strand
CCCAACTCCCCTCTCCCTCCGGGAGAGGGGCTGCTAGGGCGCTATCTTCTCAGCCAATCCAACAGAGTCGTTCCCCCCAGCCACAGGCCCACCAAAATGGAAGTGGTCAGTAGCCCCCCTGCCACACAGATCAGGGATCCCAGGCTGCAGAGGAGCCCATCTTCTTCCAGGAGACCGAAGGCGGTGACGAAGATCCCCATCGCCGGCAGGGTGTTGGTGCCGGGCACGGGAATGATCATGGAAATGCCCATCAAACCAATCCAGGTGCCCAGCCAGACCTGGCCCAGGCGGCTGGTGCAGACTCGTTGCCAACGGGGGCAGGCAACTTTTTCAATGCGCTGCAACCATGGGATCCCGGCCTGCACCCACTTTTGCAATTGCTTCCGTTCAATCGATGTCTGCAGCACCCATGGTGGCAACCAGGGAGTGGTTCGCCCTGCCAGCATTTGCAGGGCCAGCAGTAGGATGACCACGCCAAAGGGAGTGGAATAGCCAGGGGCCGGCAGAGGTAAAGCCGAGGGAAAAGACAGCACTGCCAAAAACAAGCCAAAGCTGCGCTCGCCCGCCAGTTTGAGAATCTCTTCAATGCAGATCGCCACGGGTGGGGATCCCTCAGGCTGCTCTGGGTTGGCGGGAAGGCAGGCAAATCGGGCTAGCTCTTGGGATAGACGAGCCATAGGGGAGTCTGCAAACGGTTTGGGAGCCAACGATAGCCTACTGCAAATTCAAGGTTTGTTGGATATCTTGAGCGAAGGGGTGGTTTTGGAGAGGTAAGATGAGTGGCGAAGCACTGGGCAAGAGGTTGGGCAGCGGTGGCCTTGGAGAAGGTCTAAAGAAGCGCGCCCCGCTCAGCAAAGAAATGGGTAGGTTGGGGGGATCCCTGCTGCTGGGATCCCTGTTGGTGGCAGGGCACGGTGTGGCCCTGGCTGAAGCGCAGTTGGAGGTGGGTACCTCCACCACCTTGCCCCCCCAGTCGGCTCCGCCGGTGTTGCCACCCCCACCGGTGGGAGTGCGACAAATTAGAGAGGATACCGATCCTGAGCAAACCGCCGATATGCCCCTTTCCTTGATGGCCGAGCAGGTGCTGGAGGCGGTGTGCGAAGCGCAAATCGATGCCCAACGCGCCCTGGCCCTCATGCCCGATCTGAGCGAATCCCACATCCGCGCCGCCTGTCCCAAGCGGCTGATCCCCAAAAGCTGAAGGAAAACAAAGGCGGCCCCAGACCTTGG
>NZ_JANSJN010000213.1:0-1235 GCF_047462555.1 Synechococcus sp. B60.1 | reverse complement strand
TGCCGCCCTCCCTCTCCCCCCCGAGCTCAGAGGTCTGTTGCAAGGACGTCTCTAACTGCGTCACCCACAACTTCTCCCACCCCGGTGGCAACGCCTACTCGAACTCCGGCACCGACACCCACTCCCACTCCGGTGCCAACACCAACGCTTACTCCTACCCCTCGATTGACGCCACTTGTTCCTCGCACTCCTACCCCTACCCCAACTCTACCCCCGCCGCCCACCTCGACACCACTTCCACCAACGCCAACGCCTGCGGCAGAGCTTGCCTTGAGCGGCCAGTGGCTCTACGAGGGAGGATCCTTTGTCTGGCAGGGATCCCTGTGTAAGGTTAATGTTGCAACCGGTATCCAGGAAACCGTCTCCATTCGTCAAGACGGCAACCAGCTCAGGGTTTCCTCTCCCGGTTTTGCGGAGCGCAGCGGCCAGCTCATCGGCAACCAATTTTCTGTCAGCGGCAGGATAGGGGGCAGCGGTACTCCAACCATCACGTGGAGTGGCACTGTCAGCCCTGACGGGCGCTCCATTCGCGGCACAGCTACCTGTGGCAGCGCCAGCTTTGCCATCAGGCTCTTCCGCCAGAGTTAAATACCCACGCCGCCGCCTCGGTCGCCGCCACCGCCGTTCTCCGGATCCTCCGGCTTCTGCTGGATGGCGGGGGGAGGAGGAGGAGTGGCAGAGGTTTCCCTGACCACCTCGAGGGTGTAGGGGCCGCGGCCAGGGCTACCCGGAGCAGAGCTGCGGGCATTCTGGGCCCAGTAGCTTTGCACCAGCACTAAGTAACAGCGGTCTTGCCGTACTGGGATCGTCAGCTCAGAGGTGGTGAAATTGCCAGGAGCTGCGTCATCGTTGATAAAGATGAGTTCCGGATCAGAGTTCCTGTTGGCATCAAAGCCAGAGATGGCCAGCAAAGGATCGAAGACTGAACTGGTTAGGCGGATGGTAACTCCGGTAACGTTGGCTGCAGAAGGAAAGTAGAGAAATCCATCTGAGTAAAAGGTGAAGGTGCCAGGAGGCGGTGGAACTTCCCGGGCATTTTGAACCTCGCCAGCGCTATCGAAGTAGAACTCCAAAAGGCTATTCGGCCCCAAGGTTCCGCTGCGGCTATCTCCTTGGCGGCGCAGGCCAATTGATGCGAAAAACTCTGGGCTAAAGGCTTGCTCGCAGACATTGACCGGAGGTGGCACTGTCCCCCCAGACCCCCCACAGCTTGCTAGAAGGAGAGTCGAGGCTAG
>NZ_JANSJN010000212.1:0-1239 GCF_047462555.1 Synechococcus sp. B60.1 | reverse complement strand
GGCTGCGGGGGCGCTTCTGGCAAGGGCTATTGGGCTTGACCTTGGTGGTGCTGACCCGCTTTTTCGAGTACGAGACCGGCCTCTTGGCCAAGTCGGCGGTGTTGGTGGCCTGTGGGATCGGCGTGATCTGGGTGGGGCTGAAGGTTGAGAGACGTATCTTTAGGAATAATGACTAGAAATCCTCCCTTTGGTCTTCAGGAACTTAAGAGTCAATAGAAGTTTACAGAAAATCCCCCTATCTGGGGAACTTGCTTTTCCCTGAAAAGTCCCTGTTATTAAGTTTCCTGGAGAACGTCAATGAAAAAAACAGGCCTGGGCCTAGGTATACTGGCTCTAGTCTCTTTTTCTAGTTTTTGGAGTTATAGCTCTGCTTCAATTGCTGCGGGCAGAGATCGGTTTTGGGAGCATTTCCCCGTTGCGCAAGCTCCAAGGCCGGCTGTAAGGCCTAGGCCTTTAGAACCAACGCCCTCCCCCGTTCCCCCAATTGAGGAGCTCGATGAGCTGTTCCGCCAGATCCCTATTCTCCCCTCCCCAAGACCGTTGCCCACGCTCCCCTGTTCTCAGCCCATGCGATTGCAGTCGGTAAGGCTGCAGGCTCCACCACCCAGCCCCGCTGTCCCTTTGCAGTCAGAGATACCGGCCACCATTTGGAGCAGTCTCCAGGGTCCTTACGGAACTACCAACTGGGCAGAACCAAGCCCCAATAAAGTCTTTGCCCATACTTTTCAATGGGATCCTCCTTGTAAAATAGGCTGCCGGCTAGGAGGTACTCTGACATTTGCCTACCGCAACAATCTGCCGGCTAGCAGCAACAGTTCTCCAGATGCGGGCAACGACAAGTACTACGTGTATAACGGCGGCACTCTAACTCAGTCGGGGTTCTTGTACGCTTCACCCGTTAGTTCGACGGGCCAGACCTTTACCAAAACCCTAACGCTCTCTCCCGCTGAAGTTGCCAACAACAAGGTTACGTTGGTGGTTCAAGACGACACGGCGGTCTTGGAAGCTAAGGTAGAGCTCAACTACTGTTGCTGTGAATGCGAGTTCCCTATCTAACGCAGGTCCTTGAAGCAGGAACGGCAAGGGAGAGGAGTTAAAACTCTCCCTGCCGGCTTTCCAGAGCTAGCTCAAAGGATTTAGCGGCGAGCCTGGGCAAAAATGACCTGCAGGATTTCGTCGGCCCCCTGTTGCTTCAGCTTTTCCGCCAGGGAGATTCCCACCGCTTCCGGATCAGCAGTG
>NZ_JANSJN010000211.1:0-1240 GCF_047462555.1 Synechococcus sp. B60.1 | reverse complement strand
TTCCGAGTGGGTCAAGGCTTATGCCGAGATCTACTCGGAGTTCCGTAGCCGCCTTTTCTTTTCCAATTTCTAGGGATTCCCCTTTCCAATTTCTAGGGATTCCCCCGAAGGGGGAACAGGCCGTGGCCCTCCTGGCCTCGCATGGCTGGGAGGGTTTCCAATTTCTAGGGATCCCCCCGAAGGGGGAACAAGGTCTGACGGGAAGGTGGCGTTCTGCCACCTCTTGTTTCCAATTTCTAGGGCTCCCTCCAAAGGGGGAACCCCGGGGGTTGATGGAGATGGCCCGTACAAGCCTAACTCTGTTTCCAATTTCTAGGGATCCCCCCGAAGGGGGAACGCCAGCACTTCCTCTCATTCCCAAGCGACCGGGTCCGCGAGTTTCCAATTTCTAGGGATCCCCCCGAAGGGGGAACAGATAGTGGGTGGGCGCCCCCACCCCGACTCGACCAGTTTCCAATTTCTAGGGATCCCCCCGAAGGGGGAACCCCGCACCGGCCCCCGCGGCCGCCAAGAAAGCCTCTAGGTTTCCAATTTCTAGGGATCCCCCCGAAGGGGGAACAAATGACCTGGAGTTCAAGTGCGCCAGGGCCAATATGTTTCCAATTTCTAGGGATCCCCCCGAAGGGGGAACCACAAGATAGACGTTATCGTTCGAGAGAAACGCCCTCTATTAGTTTCCAATTTCTAGGGATCCCCCCGAAGGGGGAACGGGCGCTTTATCTCCAAGCTGGTTGCAAAGCGTCAGTGTTTCCAATTTCTAGGGATCCCCCCGAAGGGGGAACACCAGGCGTTGGTACCTTGGCGCAGCCCCTTTTGGTGTTTCCAATTTCTAAGGATCCCCCCGAAGGGGGAACTGCTCCCACGTCACACATAGGAGGTAAGTATGTTCGAGTTTCCAATTTCTAGGGATCCCCCCGAAGGGGGAACAATCCGCTACCGCATTACCAGAGTTAGCCAGGCCCCCAGCCGTTTCCAATTTCTAGGGATCCCCCCGAAGGGGGAACCCCTACATGCACGCGCTGGGATCCCACCTTTACCGCCCTGTGTTTCCAATTTCTAGGGATCCCCCCGAAGGGGGAACTTGCGGTACGTCACGGCTACCGCTTCATGGTTGTTGCGTTTCCAATTTCTAGGGATCCCCCCGAAGGGGGAACTCTACCCCCATTAAACCCAAGCGGGGCAAGGAATGCAAGACCCATTTGCGAGGGGGTCGGTCGAAGACGGCAAAAAAGGGCCTGGA
>NZ_JANSJN010000210.1:0-1287 GCF_047462555.1 Synechococcus sp. B60.1 | reverse complement strand
TGGCAAGTGGTGGGCATGAGCGGCCACTTTGAAGCCGAGGCGTTTAGCTATGACCTGGCCCCACCGGAGCTGTTTCGTCCTTGAGCTGGGGATCTTGAACGAGGAGCTAGGGCTTATCCTGGAAAGATGACGAAGAATCCACCAATGAGCCTGCTTCACCAGAACCAGTCAGTTGAAGTTATACTCAATCGCTTCTTTGTTAAGGAGCTAGCTCAGGAAGACCTCACCTTTTATGAGTACGCCTGTAGGCCAAACCCACTTCCGGAGCCAGGAGAAGAGCAGAAAGCTATTGCTAAGGTTTGCAATCGGCTGGGTGTAATAGCCGTTCGTTTGGGGAGTCGCATTATCACACGGGAAAGAGTCTCGCCCAGCCAGCTCAAAACACCAGAATGGGAGTTAGAAGAGTGTGGGCTTAGGGTTCTAACCTGTGCCAATCCTCAAGAAAGAAGCGCCCTCGAAAGCTTTGAGCGCAAGGGGATAGAGTCGCGCCTTAGATCTCTGTACACCAAAACTGCAGTTGAATCGATAGGAGGAGGCCTGCTCTGGTGGATCACTGCTCAGGAAGGGGTAGAACTTTCCGGGGATGGCTGGGAAATCCACAGAGCAAGAAGAATAGATGTTGCTGTTGAACCAGATGGAAAGCTTTACTTAGAAGTCGATATTCATCACCGCCTCTACACGCCGTGGACTTTGCATGAATGGCTGGAAAACTATCCAGATATCCCAATCAAGTGGGTTCGGAATACATATGGTAAACGCGAGACTTGGGAATATCTGGGTATTTTTTCCAATCAGTCGCCGCGAGAGATTCAGTTGCCAGAGCTGAAGATTAGTCTGGCGGAGTATCATTTGCAGAAGTACAATGCACCTAGAGAGGACGTGGAAAGCTCTTGGGTAGTCGAAGTAGCTTCAAAGCAAAGGTGTTTTCCCCATCTGTCTCGGAGGCTATCGCCTGTTTTGACCTTGGAAACGCTAGCCAGTCTAGAAGACAACAAAGGTTTTGGTAGCAAAGTTATCGACCGTGTTATCAAGCATGTCAGAAAAAGCTTGAAGGAACGATTGCAAGAGTCTGAAAAGACTGTAAAGACTATCATAGAGAATGTCTACAACCTTCCCAAGGTGGAAATTGAACCCCTGAAGGCCCAGGGTTACATCTTGCCCAAGCCAAAGCTATTGGGATCGGATCGTAGGCAAGTTCAAAATCCTGCTCGAGTTAGGTATCACGGATGTGCAAAAGTAGGCGAGACTAAGTTTGGATGCCTAAACCTCTATGACAACAGGCAAGAG
>NZ_JANSJN010000209.1:0-1298 GCF_047462555.1 Synechococcus sp. B60.1 | reverse complement strand
TGGCAAGTGGTGGGCATGAGCGGCCACTTTGAAGCCGAGGCGTTTAGCTATGACCTGGCCCCACCGGAGCTGTTTCGGGCCCAAGCTGGGGAGCCGTGAAGTGCGATCGGGAAGATTGGGGCCTATCCTGGAGAGAAGCTTGAACGGAGGGCTTGCCAATGAAACTGCTTCAGCAAGAAGTTACAGTTACCCTCAATCGCTTCCTTGTTAAGAAGCTAACTCAGACAGATCTCACTTTTTATGAGTACAACTGCAGGCCAAACCCCCTCCCAGAGCTAGAGGATGTGCACAAAACTCTTTCCAGGATCTGTAACCGTCTCGAAGTAATAGCTGTTCGTCTAGGAAATAGCATTATAACCCAAAAAAAGGTTCCAATCAGTAAGCTCAAAACAGAAAAGTGGGAGTTAGAAGAGTGTGGGCTTAGGGTTCTAACCTGTGCCAATCCTCAAGAAAGAAGCGCCCTCGAAAGCTTTGAGCGCAAGAGGATAGAGTCACACCTTAGGTACACCAAAAATACGGTTGAATTGATAGGAGGCGGCCTGCTCTGGTGGGTGACTGCTCAGAAAGGGGTAGAACTTTCCGGAGAAGGCTGGGAAATCCACGAAGCAAGAAGAATAGACGTTGCTGTTGAACCAGACGGAAAGCTTTACTTAGAAGTCGATATTCATTACCGCTTCTACACGCCGTGGACTTTGCATGAATGGCTGGAAAACTATCCAGATATCCCAATTAAGTGGGTTCGGAATAGATATGGTAAACGCGAGACTTGGGAATATCTGGGTATTTTTTCCAATCAGTCGCCGTGGGAGATTCAGTTGCCAGAACTGAACATGAGTCTGGCAGAGTACCATTTACAGAAGTACAATGCACCTAGGGAGGAAGTGGAAAGCTCTTGGGTAGTCGAAGTAGCTTCAAAGCAAAAGCGTTTGCCCCATCTGTCTCGAAGGCTATCGCCTGTTTTAACCTTGGAAATGCTGGCCAGTCTAGAAGACAACAGAGGCAAAGTTAGTGCTGATGTTATCAATCGCATCAGAAAAAGTTTAGAAGAACGATTGCAAGAGTCTGGAAAGACTGCGAGTTTGATTATAAAGGAAGTATACAAACTTTCCTGTGAGAAAATTGAGCCGCTGAAGGCCAAGGGCTACATTCTGGCTAAGCCAAAGCTATTGGGATCGGAAAAGCTATTGGGATCGGGTCGCAAGCAAGTTCAAAATCCTGCTGGAGTTAGGTATCACGGATGTGCAAAAGTAGGCGAGACTAAGTTTGGATGCCTAAACCTCTATGACAACAGGCAAGAG
>NZ_JANSJN010000208.1:0-1302 GCF_047462555.1 Synechococcus sp. B60.1 | reverse complement strand
CCAGCGGCGGTAAAATAGGAAAAGGTAAACCCACATCAGCCAACAAAAGAGCTGAGCAGTGAGATAAAGCCCCAGCTCCGGATCAACTCCTAATAGGCGGCTCATGGCGGCCACCGCCAGCGGATAGCCGGGAAAGAAAGCTGCATTGCTCTGCTCGTAGGCAATCTTGTCAAAGCCCGCAAACTGATACCCCCGCTCTACAATGCTCAGGTACCAATAGCTATCGCGCTGGCTCAGGGCTGCAAAAGCAGAAGCATAGCTGCCGCGTTTTGTCCAAAGGTATATCGCCAACACTTGCAAGATAGTCAGCGCTAAGCCCAGCAAAAAAATCCGAGTAGAAAAGCCAACTAAACATTTGCGAATCTGCTGCAACAGAAGGCTAGGACGCAAACTCATCAGCTTCACCACCAAGGTTCGATCAAGCCACCCAAAGATGCTGGACGTAGCGCCAGGCGAGGATTTGGTTTAGGGCAAAGAAGACTAAAGCCAAGATCCAGTAGCCTAGCCTTAGGACACTGCCAAGATAGAAACGCACCTGTTGAGGGATGAAGCTGAAATCGGTGGATCTGATCCCATGCAACCAGGCCAGCACCTGCAGGGTGTGAACCGGCAGGCAGTAGCGGATCATACTTCTCTGGGCCACGGCACTCATGCCGGCCACGGAAATGGAGAACATAATCCAGGCAGCCAAATGGAGCCCCAGCCGCTCCTGCCAGCGCCGGCTCTTGCCGGCCAGGACACTCCACCCATCCAGCAAACTGGTAACAACTAGGGATCCCAGGGTGAGGGGAACAAACAGTTGACTGAGGGAAATGGCCCATATCCCATCCCCCAAAGCCTCGGAAAAGGAAAATAAGGACTGCCAGTACCCAAGAGAAAAGAGGGGGGCATAAGTACGAGGTTGAATAATAGCCAGGTAATCGAAAGAACTGGGGCCAAAGTAGCGCTGCATTTCCATGTAGAGATCCCAGCGGCCAAAGCGGAGCTGACAGTAGAGGAAAAAACTCAGCCCGCCCGACAAGGCCAAAACAACGGCGCTGGCTCTCCAAAACCAAGGGCGGGATAGCCTCAGTAGAGGAACTAGCGCCACCGGCAAACCCACAATGCGGGTGGCACTCATCACCAGACCGTGGATCCCGGCCAGGAGCCCTGACCTCATTGAATTCAAGTGGGCCGACCAATAGAAAAAACCCAACAAGCTGGCCGTAAAGAGGGACTCGCTGTAGCCCACGACAAGGTAAAAGCTGCTGGGATAGACCAAGATCATCAAACTTGCCAGGACTTGCCAAAGCAAGGGAATCT
>NZ_JANSJN010000207.1:0-1323 GCF_047462555.1 Synechococcus sp. B60.1 | reverse complement strand
TCCGACAGCATCCCAGCTACCGGCCAATTACTGATAGAGGGAGTTGTACTCGGCCAGCAGGCGGTTGGCCTCCTCGTTGGCCTTGGCCATGGCCTGGGCCGGCTCCCCGCCTTTGAGCATGAGATCCTCCATGGTTTGGGTCACCACGTTGCGAATCTCAGGAAAGGCTCCCAGCAACGCCCCACGGGTGGCAGGGGTGACCTTGGAGTTGTTGATTTGGTCGATGGCAGTGAAGAAGTTGGGGTTTTCCTTGAACCAGCCCTGCGACTCCAGCAAGGCTACCGAGCTTTTGCGAATGGGCAGATAGCCAGTTACCTTGTGCCACTCGGCAGCATTTTCGGTGCTATTCAGCCACAACATGAAGGTCAGTGCCCCCTCTTCCACCTCTTTGGGCAGATCCTTCACCAACCAAAGGCTGGCGCCCCCAATCAAGTTCCCCGTCCAACCCTTGTCGGCGTTGTAGGGCATGCGGGTGGTGACCAGCTCGATGTTGTTCTGCTTGGCGGCGTTGGTGATGTTGGCCGCATCGGCGCTGCTGGTGATGGCCATGGCGACGGTGCCGGTTTGGATGGCTTGCTCCGTGGCCGCCCAATCCCGCTGCTTGCCGCTGTAGATGTAGTAGCGTTTGTCGTACATCCCTTTCCACCAGGTGGCGATGGCTACCGAGGGCTCCGAGTCCAAAAAGACCTGGGTAGCCCGAGCGGCGCGGCCATTTTCGTTATTGGCCAAGAGAGCATTCTGCTGTGCCATCCACTGCTCGTAGAACCAGCCGTGGTTGGGCCAGGTGACGCAGCCCTGGGGCGCATCGGGAAGCGCCATGATCTTCTCGCAGGCGGCTTCCAGCTCCTGCCAGGTGGCCGGTGGCTTCTCGATCCCAGCTTTCTTCAAAATGGCGGTGTTGGAATAGAGGATGGGGCTGGAGCTGTTCCAAGGCATGGAGGTGAACTTACCATCCAGGGTGTAGTAGCTCACCACCGGCTCGATAAAATCGTCGAAGTTCACCGGGATCCCGTTCACCTCGGTGCGGTTGCCCAGCGCCTCGGCGATGGACTTGAAGTAGCCGAAATCCCGTGCCCGTTGGGTGCCCACCTCAAACCACTGCACCACCGCCGGAGCGGCATTTTGTTGAATAGCGAGGTCGGTAGCCTGTTGAATTTCTTCGTAGTTGCCGTAGCCCTCAACGGTTACGTTGTATTGAGGAAATTGCTTGTTAAACTCCGCCGCTTTTGCGCGGGCCCAATCGAGACGGTTATCGGTAAAGGCAATCCAAACTTTGACGTTGGCAGGAGACTGGGCAAAGCTGTCGGCAGCCAGGAAGGCAGC
>NZ_JANSJN010000206.1:0-1382 GCF_047462555.1 Synechococcus sp. B60.1 | reverse complement strand
GTCTTGCATTCCTTGCCCCGCCTGGGTTTAATAGGGATAGAGTTCCCCCTTCGGGGGGATCCCTAGAAATTGGAAACGCCCCAGGGGTGGAGACGGAGTAGCGGTGTAGCCGCCCGTCGTTCCCCCTTCGGGGGGATCCCTAGAAATTGGAAACGGCCGGCTTCGCCGCCTTGGGGCGGAAGCCTTTCGGGTTCCCCCTTCGGGGGGATCCCTAGAAATTGGAAACAACTGGCCTGTTAGGCCATGAAGGGCTGCAATGGTCATGTTCCCCCTTCGGGGGGATCCCTAGAAATTGGAAACAGAAGATAAAAGGTTCACGTTAGTCCGGGAACAGATAGGTTCCCCCTTCGGGGGGATCCCTAGAAATTGGAAACCCGTAGTCTAGGTAGGAAATTAGGGGGGAGTCGGGGGGTTCCCCCTTCGGGGGGATCCCTAGAAATTGGAAACAACGCCGCCGGGGGTGGTTTCGCTGCCGCCGTAGTGGGTGAGATCCCCCTTCGGGGGGATCCCTAGAAATTGGAAACATTTCTCCTGGAGCCACGAAGTATGTGAACCGCAACTTATCGGTTCCCCCTTCGGGGGGATCCCTAGAAATTGGAAACTTTCACTTCCCTTTTCACGGGGTGGGCTGACACGGATAATAGTTCCCCCTTCGGGGGGATCCCTAGAAATTGGAAACCCTGGCTGCCGCTCCGCCTACAGCTGTCGCTTTAGCAGTTCCCCCTTCGGGGGGATCCCTAGAAATTGGAAACCCTGGCTGCCGCTCCGCCTACAGCTGTCGCTTTAGCAGTTCCCCCTTCGGGGGGATCCCTAGAAATTGGAAACTAATCATATCCAGCTTGTGCGTAATCGACTTGGAGGTTCCCCCTTCGGGGGGATCCCTAGAAATTGGAAACCCACCGGCTTCGCCGGCTTATACTTCTTGGGTGCCCGAGTTCCCCCTTCGGGGGGATCCCTAGAAATTGGAAACCTTAAGCAGCACTTCGGCTGCTTGCCCATTCAGAAGGGACGTTCCCCCTTCGGGGGGATCCCTAGAAATTGGAAACCCCTCGTACTTCCCCTACCTAGTCGCCTACCCTGTCTGTTCCCCCTTCGGGGGGATCCCTAGAAATTGGAAACAAGGTCCCCTCAAGACAGGGGCTTTGGAATTCAAACGGTTCCCCCTTCGGGGGGATCCCTAGAAATTGGAAACACTAAGCCGGCCGCTTTTGCTTTAGAGGACAGTAACCGAAGTTCCCCCTTCGGGGGGATCCCTAGAAATTGGAAACAACTCTGGCATTGCGTATCTCCAAAACAAAACGTTGCGGTTCCCCCTTCGGGGGGATCCCTAGAAATTGGAAACGAGAAGGGCTATGGTGCTAAGCCAAGCCCTTCTTTCTTTC
>NZ_JANSJN010000205.1:0-1409 GCF_047462555.1 Synechococcus sp. B60.1 | reverse complement strand
ATACATCCAGAATCAGTCAGAGGGTGCTATCCATCCCCACCGTATAGACGGTGGGGAATTCCGCACCTTACGTTAAATACCGACACCAGTAGGATGCGCTGCAGCAGCCTAGGAGAGAGCAAATTGGCGTTGGGATCCCGCGGTGGTTGGGTCATCTCCCTCCCCGTGGTGGGCTCGAAGGAGAGCGGCACCGTCATGGTGATGGAGTTAATCATGTTCAGCCATAGCACTTGAATGGCCAAAATGGGGAGCTCGCGGTTGAGGAGCACGCTAAGAAGAAGGGTCATCGACTCTCCCCCGTTCACCGGCAGGATGAAGGCGATGGCTTTAAGGAGGTTGTTGTAAACGGTGCGCCCCTCTTCGACGGCAGCCTCGATGGAGGCGAAGTTGTCATCGGTCAAGATCATGTCGGCGGCAGCCTTGGCCACTTCCGTGCCGCCCCTCCCCATGGCAATGCCCACATCTGCCTGCTTCAAGGCCGGCGCGTCGTTAACTCCATCGCCGGTCATGGCCACGATCTGACCCTGCGACTGCAAGGCCTTCACCAGGCGCAGCTTTTGCTCCGGCACCACCCGCGCAAAGACGGATCCCTCCTTGGCGGCAGTGACAAACTCCTCTGGGCTAAGCTGCTCCAGATCCCGGCCGCTGTAGGCTTTTACCGGTTTGCCACCGCCCAGGCCTATCTGCTCAGCAATGGCTTGGGCTGTAAGCACATGGTCGCCGGTAATCATCTTGACTTGGATCCCGGCAGTCTGGCAGGAGCGCACAGCGGCAATGGCCTCCGGCCGCGGCGGGTCGATCATCCCCTGCAAGCCCAAGAAAATCAGCCCTTCCTGCAGATCTGAGTGATCCACCTGAGTTTGGCTAGGGGGGACGGCTTTTTGGGCAAAGGCCAGGACTCGCAGCCCCTGCCGCGCCAAGGCCTCCACCTGCTGGCAAATCCGCTCTGCTTCCAAGGGCTGGATCTCCCCTTGGGGACCCATCTGGCTGCGGCAGCGGGGCAAGAGAGCTTCTACGGATCCCTTGACGTAGATACAGTGCTCCTCCGGCCCCAACCGGTGCAGGGTGGCCATGTACTGAAACTCGGATTCAAAGGGGATACTGTCTAGGCGAGGGCGACGGCGCTGCAGATCGTCTCGATCCAGCCCCCCTTTCTGGGCGGCTACGAGCAGAGCCGCCTCGGTGGGATCCCCTACAACTTCCCACTGACCGTCGTCCTTGGGTTGGAGGCGGCTGTCGTTGCAGAGGCAGCCGGCCACCAGGCAAGCCTCCAAGGCAGGCCATTGGCGAAGTTCGCCAGGGGAATTGGCCTCCTGAAACAGGATTTGGCCGTGGGGGCTGTAGCCACTGCCGGTAACCCGGTAGAGCCGGGATCCGGCGTAGATGGCCTGCACCGTCATCTGGTTTTC
>NZ_JANSJN010000204.1:0-1411 GCF_047462555.1 Synechococcus sp. B60.1 | reverse complement strand
GCCAATGGCCGTGGTGGAGACTTGCTTATCGCCGAGGGGGAACTCAGTTAAGTTGAGGGATCCCAGCGGCGGCAGAGGCCGGATAGACTCAGTGACCACCACCTTAGCTGCCGGTCCCCCAGCAGCCCGCTCGCAGTTTTGTCGCACCAGGGCCCAAGCTGCCGGATGCAGCGCCCGCGCTTGCAGAGCAGCCACAATGTCGGGGTTGTCCAAGGTGTGGTGGGCGTAGAGGTTGTGGGATTTGGATCCCTTGGCGTGCACGCCCGCCCCTTTCAGTTGCTTGAGGATGAAAACCGTCAGGTGGCCGCTTAGAGCTGACTGAATGGCCCGCTCCATTTCGGTCAGTACCCTCTGGGCAAAGGCCAAGCGGGCTTCCAGGGAAAAAAGAGTGCTGTCCACATAGGGGCCAGGCTGCTGGGCATCGTCGAATTCCTTAGCATCCACCAGCACCACTTCCTCGAAGCCGTTGCCCCGCCAGTACTCAACCATCTGGGCGTTGGTGAGGGTGGAGATCATGCTGTGGTGCTCTTGGCTGTAGCCATTCCAGACCAGCACCGGCAGGAAGTTGGTGCGCTGCGGGAAGGCGGTGTGAAAGTGGATCATGGAGCTCATCACGTAGGGCTCCCCCAGCCCCCCATCGCCGATGGTGACAGGAAAGAGGCGATCCGGGTAAAGCAAAGCAGCGGCCATGGCAAAGTGCTGCCCCTGCCCAAGGGGCCCTGCCGGCGCCAGCAAGCCGGGGATGTAGCCAGAGAGGTGCCCCAGCAGCCCTTCCCGTTCCCGAAAGCGAGCCTGCAAGTCAGAGACGGTGTGGATGCCCATCTCGGCCAGGGATCCATCCAAGAACATGGCGGCATAGAAGCCGGGGGCGTGGTGGCCCACTTCGGTGGGAATGTTCTTTTGGCCCAGGTACACCAAAGCGGCATAGGCTTCCGCCTGGCTGGCAAAGCCCCCCGGGTGGCCCGAGGCTTTGCTGGCTGTCATCTGCAGGGTGAGGTAGCGCAACGCATCAGCATAGAGCAAAGTTTGGTAGGCGGCCATGCGACTGCCGGGATCCCGCAGCTTGCCTGTGGCAGCATCGACTGCAGGTTCCTGGCCCAGGCGATCGAATTCCGGCCAGGGATCCCCAAAGTATTGGATCCCTTCGCAAAAGGCGGGAACTTGGGCAGTTGCCTCCTGAGCCAGCGTCATGGTCGAGCCTCACTCTTTGTCGGGTTACTCCTCACTTTAAACCTGATAAGGCCTTTTGGATGTTGTAAACTACCCGCACTCATGCTGACGTATAAAGTACGGGCTCTTGGTAGCCCTGCAGTTGACAAGCCAACCACGGACCTCTGGGCTGGTTTGCGGCAGCCCCCAAAAGCGCAATCACAAAGGACTCCGTCCCGCTGACGCCAGTGGAGATGCAGGG
>NZ_JANSJN010000203.1:0-1432 GCF_047462555.1 Synechococcus sp. B60.1 | reverse complement strand
ACAGGATTTAGGCTGATGTTGCTCACCCGAAACAAGGTGCGTAGACGCTCTACATCCCTCATGAGATTAATGATGTCCGTATAGGGGCCCCGCACCGCGACGCGACTGGTCTGCACCTGGATAGCCGGAGCAATGATCGCGGGCACTTCGGGGTTATTCGAAGAAGCAGGGGTGAGGGGGGAGGGGGTAAAACTGCGCAACTCGCTGTTGGGCTGTCCCCGCACCAGTCGGTTGAGATCGATCAGTTGCGTGTCGGCATTCTCAGGGGTGGCCAGCAAGCTGCTGATCTGCTGCTGTTGCACACGAGCCTTCTCGATCTGGTTGGGCAGATCCTGTAGGCTGGCAATCTGGCCCTGTACCTCCTGCAACTGGCTGGTTTTTTGGGCTACCTCTCTTTCCAAGGCTTGCACCTCTCTAATTAGAGGACGGAGTTGGGTGAAGGCCAAAAAGCCCGCTGTACCCAAGCCCAGGATCCCGATCAACAGGCCAATGCGAATGGGGGTCAGCTCGACACCCAGCAGTACCGGCGGCCCCGCCGGAGGTGCCATTAGTTGTTCATCGTGAAAACTGTCCAGCGAGCCGGTCATCAGTTCCCCTCCACTTGACGCAAAATACGGATCTTTTCCACCAAGCCTATTGCTCCCCGCTGCTCCAGCTCGCGGGTAAACTCTGGGTCGGGATCCCCTATGGTCCGAATAGTAACCGTTAGGCCGTAGGTGACGCTGGGTTCAGTTTCAGGTGTGCCCTCCACTCGAGAGGCACTGTTGAGAACGGCACTGGTTACGAAGTTGGAATCCAGCAGGGTGAGCAAAAAGTCGTTCACCAAGGGAAAATCGAGCGCCCCGCCTTGGATGTTCACGGTATCCCCAGAGGCGCTGATGTTGGTTATCCACACCCCTTGGCCAGGGATCCTGCGCCGCACTTCTTCTAGAATGGCCGACCAGGGCTGGACGGATCCCAGAAAGGAGCGGAACCCCTCCGTTTGGGTGCGAATGGTTTGTAATTCTTGGCTGAGGCCCTGGAGTCGGGTCAACTCAGCATTGGCTGTGCTGAGTTCACCGTCAAGGCGGGTTTGCTCTGCCCTCAGAGTATTCCGCTGACGGGAAAAGCTGTCTTGGAAATACAAGAAAGCCCCCATGGCCACAGCAGTCACGGCAACCCCCAGGCCAATGGCCAAAGCCCAGCTCTCGGCTCCGGCGGCAGTTGTCGGGGCGGCTACCGCCCCTGTCTGAACGGTGGTGGGAACTTCCGGCCTTTCCTTAAGAAAATTGATTTCCGGTGTGTACATCCAATCGCCTCACTCATTGCTCGCTCATTGTTGGATAGTGCCTTCGAGGGATCCCCGTCGTTACTTGCCGGCTTCCCGCATGGCCAGCCCCAGGGCCACTCCCATCGCCGGGCGCTCCTCCAAGGGCACCTCGATTGCATTCGG
>NZ_JANSJN010000202.1:0-1452 GCF_047462555.1 Synechococcus sp. B60.1 | reverse complement strand
GGTTGAATCTGGGTAACAGCGAAAGCTACACCAAAAGAAAGGGGGCTCCCAAAAGCGCCGGCAACCCCAGAGAGAGTTCGTTATTGGGTGGGGAGATAGCAGCGGTGTCAGGTCAAGCAAGTCGGAGACGATGGACGGCATTCTCGATGCCCAGCGTGGCCCAAAAAGGGCTGGTGGGCCTGATCTGGGTCTGCACCTGGATCCCGGTATTGACCGTTTCTCTGGCCGTAGCCCAAACTGCCGCCACCTCTCTAGTTTTGACCGATGAACAGGTCGCCAAGTATGCCCGCATCGTCCTGGAGATGGAGCCGCACCGACAAGAGGCCCAGCAGCGCTCCCAGGCCACCGCGGATCCGGCCAGCAAAGATCAAATCCGGCGGGAGTTCATTCGCACCGCCACCGAGATCATCACCCGCCACGGCATGACCGTGCCTGAATACAACCGCATCACCCTGTTGATTCGCTCCGAAGAAGGCAAAGCCCTCCAACAGCGCATCGAAGCCGAAATCCTGCGCCTGCAAAGCGCGGATCCCAGCGTGAGCCCTAGCTCCAAACCCTAACCCCCCCCTTGGATCCCCTGCAGCGCTTTTGCCCGGATGTGACGGAGGACGGAAGATAGCGGTAGGCTGGAAGCGGAGGTCGGTGCTCGTCCGTAGAGAGCGGGGGGAGAGCAATGAACGAGCCTATGTCGCCGTCAGTACGGGCGGCTGTCGAGCGCATGAAGTCTCGCTTGCGCCTGACGCGCCGCTTCGGGTTCTGGTTTCAGGCGGTTCTGGGGGCAACGGCTCTGCTGCTCTGGCTGGGATTTTTAGTTGGCCAGAATACCCTCTATCGCGACGACTCGATGGGGGCCTTTATCGCCTTCTGGTTTACCCTGTTTACCCTTCTAACCCTGGCAGCCGGTCTCTTCTTTAACTGGCGCTACCTGCTCCAGGCGGAGCGCCGCTCAGTGTCTGCCGCTACCCCAAGCCAGTTGGATCTGCCCAAGCAGTTGCAATTGGTTACCTATGTCAGCCTGATCGGCGCTTTCCTCGCCCTCATCGCCATGGAGGCGCAGGTGGGAGAGCTGCTTGTGCGGCTGTTTACCCGCACGCTGAGCACCCAGACAGCAGGAGTGCTGCTATTGGCTGCCAATATCAACGTTACCTTTGCCCACTTCGTCTGCTTAGCAGGGGTGCTCTGGATTACCGGCGCCCTCGACCGCGAGCCCTGAACCCCAGTCGGCCAGTCTTAACTTTGCAAGGCAGAAAGTCAGGCCTGCGGCACAGTGGCCCGCCCTAAACTTGCCCCAGCTAAAAATGCCCCCCTGCCAGAGGAAGAGGGGCAAGCGGAAGCAGTCTCGAAGTCCGTAGTTGCCAATCGCAGATTCCGAGAGCTTCACTTGAAGCCCACTGCCGCCTGCCAGACAAAAGCCAGCAAAAAGAACAAAACAGGGATGATGGGCAGAATGTC
>NZ_JANSJN010000201.1:0-1490 GCF_047462555.1 Synechococcus sp. B60.1 | reverse complement strand
GGCATGATTTGCTGCCTAGAAATTGTGAAGCAATACATCCAGAATCAGTCAGAGAGTGCTATCCATCCCCACCGTATGGACGGTGGGGAATTCCGCACCTTACGTTAAGAATCCCCCGCCTGTAGACGGTGGGGGCGTCAAACAGCGCTGAGTTGGGCTAACGGCCCAGACCAGGGGGGCACCGTTCTCGAAGTACTCGGCAATCTTCCCCCCGATTTCTTCTACGGTGTTGCTGGCAGATAGTACTTCAACTGCCAGCTCCGGAGCACCCTCCAAAAAGCCGGTGGGCAGCTCGGTCACCCCTTGCAAGCATTCCCTTCCCTACTACAAACAAAATAGGGGCCAGGGCACAACAAGGGATCCCTAGATCAAGCCCTGATCCAAGATCGCGCGGGAACGGGCAATAGCTGCTCTCAAGTTGGCCCGCTGGGTGTAGCGCATCGTCATGGCAGCAGTCGTATGGCCCAGCAAGTGCTGGATAGGCTCAGGGGCAACGCCGCGATCCAGCAGCAGAGTGGCAAAGCTGTGGCGAAACTGGTGGGGGGTTTGGTGGCCCGGCTCAGGCTCGGTGAGCTTAAGCGCAATATGACGTAGGCCATCGTAGGTGAGGGGACGACCCCGGTAGGCCGGGCAGCGGGATTGGGAGACAAACAAGGGATCCGTCGGCGCGCACGGGCCCCGTTCTTGGCTTAGATATTGTTGCAGCAGCTCGGAGAGGGGATCCCCGACCGCCACAGCGCGGGGTTTACTTCTCTTGCCACAGCGCACCTCCAACAGGGATCCCTCAGGGCTGATCCGAAAATCCTGCACCGTCAAGTCCAACAGCTCCCGCGCCCGTAGGCCGCACTCCAGCAGCAGGCGGATCAAGGCTGCGTAGCGCAGAGAATGGCTCTGGGCCCGTTGCAGAACCCGCTGCAACAACAGCCGATCCAGGTCGCGAGGCAGACGAGCGGGCAGGCGGGCAGGTCGAATGGCCTGGGTGGGCAAGGGATCCGGAAAGTAGCCTCGCTGGCTGGCCCATTCAAATTGTTGCAGCTTGTTGCAGCGCCAGCCGCTTCAGGTTGTAGGTAGCGGGAGAGGCAGGCGGATGGATCCACTGGCCCGAACGGTTGCGCAACGGACGCCCCCTCAAGCTGTTTATTAAAAAAGACTGAACGTGGGACGGCTGCACCTGTCCCAGCGGCACCGGGCAAGTTTTGGCAAACTACTCCAGAGCAATGCGGTAGGTGCGGCGGCTGGTTGGGGCCAGATCCCGCTCCTGCAAAAATTGCAGCACCAACTGGCTGAGGCTGGGCACAGGGCAGCTCGACTGACGCTGGAGATGCGCCTGTTGAACCGAGTCGGGCCAGGGATCCCTCATCTGCAAAACCAGCAACCCTCAACTCACCCTTAACTTTAACTTCCGGCAAGCCACAGTTCAAAGCGGGATCCCAAACGACTTCTGATTGGATTGCTACTGGCTGGGCAGCAGGTGTTGGGTGATGAAATCC
>NZ_JANSJN010000200.1:0-1496 GCF_047462555.1 Synechococcus sp. B60.1 | reverse complement strand
CAGGACTTCTTGGTCTACGAGCAGCAGTTGTCCTGGATTGGCCACATCCGGGCGGTAGCGGTTGCGCACCAGGGCGGAAGCCTTGACCTGAAACTCCCCCCGCGCTGAAGCTTGGGATCCCTGCACTTGGCTGGCGATCTCGGCTACGATCTCAGGGCCCACCTGCCGCCAAGAGACAATTTCCGCCGAGTAGGTCAACTGGGGATGGGCCTCCCATAGCTTGCCAATGGCCTCTTCCACCCCCTGCCGATCCAGGCCGTCCCGGTGGCGGAAGTTGGGGCTGTAGCCAGCCATCACCCCTGGCAAGTCGCGGCGGTTGGCAGCGTCTATCTGCTTTTGCAGCCACTCTACGAGCGAGGCTGGCGGCGGGCTAGAGACTTGCCGTTGGATCCCGCTTTCTAGGCGGACGGGGGCAGCTTGGGCCGGTAGCTTGGCAGGGAAAGGGATCCCCCAGCTCAAAGTCAGAGCAAGGAACCCAAGCAGTTGGGAAAGGGTGAATCGAGAGCTCAAACTGGGGGCCTCCGGCGGCAAATCTGCCCTTAGTTTAGCTTGCTGAAGGTTTAGTGTTGCCCAACGCGATTGGGCCTGGGTTTATCCTGGGAACTGGGTTCTCTGGGAGGTGTGCATGGCATCCCACCACTCTCCTGCTTTCCTGGCTTTGGTTAACGAGGCCAAAAGCCGCATCCAAGAGCTCACCGTTGAACAGGTGAGGCAAAAACAACTGCAAGGGGATCCCTTCTACCTAGTCGACGTGCGGGAAGAGTCGGAGTGGCAGGCCGGCCACATTGTCGGCGCCATTCACTTAAGCAAAGGCATCATCGAGCGGGATATCGAGAAGGTGATTCCAGATAAAGAAGCCGAGATTGTCCTCTACTGTGGTGGCGGCTTTCGCTCGGCGCTAGCAGCCGACAACCTGCAGAAAATGGGCTACCGCCGCGTGATCTCCATGGACGGCGGCATCCGCGCTTGGCGAGAGGCTGGCTTTCCGGAATCCCAGCCCTCACCCCCGACCCCTCTCCCGGAGGGAGAGGGGAGTTAGAGCGGTGCGTTCGCGACGGCGTTCAATAACGAGGTAGCCAGCCGTTTCGGTGCCAGTTGGGAAAAGCAGTGCACCAGGTCGCCGAAAAACACGGCGCAGAAGCCCTTGGCTCCTGCTTTGTAGTCCACCAGCGGCCCCAGTAGCCGCTTCCTCTATGTTCCGTCTGCTTTCCCAGGGTAAGGAGAACTATATTGGTCTCTAAGGCCATCGGCCCAGATCTCCCTCTTGTCCTTGCCATGCTCCAAACCCTGCCCCGTTCAGAGATTGCCGCCCGTTTGCAGCAGTTGCGCCAGCTTTTGCAGGAACACAATCTGGATGGGTTTTGGGTGCCCTCGGCTGATGAGCACCTCAATGAGTATTTGCTGGAATACCGCAAGCGACGGCAGTGGATTACAGGCTTTACCGGCTCGGTGGGGGATGCTCTGATTAGCCGGGACAGGGCCTGGCTGTGGGTGGA
>NZ_JANSJN010000199.1:0-1573 GCF_047462555.1 Synechococcus sp. B60.1 | reverse complement strand
CAGTTCAAAGCGGGATCCCAAACGACTTCTGATTGGATTGCTACTGGCTGGGCAGCAGGTGTTGGGTGATGAAATCCGTGTACACTTCGCCCCGTAAAAAAGCCTCGTGGCGCAGGATCTGCTGGTGGAAAGGGATCGTGGTGGGCACGCCGGTGATGGCGCATTCCCCCAGTGCCCGCTGCATGCGGCGGATAGCTGCCGCCCGGTTGGGCCCCCAGACGATCAGCTTGCCCAGCAGCGAATCGTAGTAGGGGGGAATGGTGTAGTCGGTGTAAATGTGGGAGTCCATGCGCACCCCCGGCCCCCCAGGGGGCAAATAGGCGCTGATGGTGCCCGCGCAAGGGCGAAACTGCTGCTTGGGATCCTCGGCGTTGATGCGGCACTCGATGGCATGGCCCCGCAGTTCCACATCCTTCTGGCGAAAGGTCAGAGGTTGACCTTGGGCGATGCGAATTTGCTCGGCAATCAAATCCAGCCCCGTCACCATCTCGGTAACCGGATGCTCCACCTGGATGCGGGTGTTCATCTCGATGAAGTAGAACTGGCCGTTTTTATCCAGCAAAAACTCCACCGTGCCCGCCCCCACGTAGTTCACCGCCTTGGCTGCCTTCACCGCTGCTGCTCCCATGCGGGCGCGCAAGCTCGTGGTCAAAGCCGGGCTGGGGGCCTCTTCCAGCAGCTTTTGGTGCCGCCGCTGAATTGAGCAATCCCGCTCGTACAGGTGCACCACATTGCCGTGGCTGTCGGCCAAGATCTGAAACTCCACATGGCGGGGGCGCTCGATAAACTTCTCCAGGTAGATCCCGCCATTGCCAAAGGCCGCCTGGGCTTCCCCCTGGGCGGTGCGCATCATCTTCAGCAATTCTTGGGCATCTCTGGCCACCCGCATGCCCCGCCCCCCGCCGCCGGCAGTGGCTTTGATGATCACGGGGTAACCGATTTTCTCCGCCAGCTTCACTGCTTCTTCATCAGAGGTGATCAAGCCGCGGCTGCCGGGCACGGTCGGCACGCCCACCGCTTGCATAGTCTCGCGGGCCGTGGCTTTGTCGGCCATTTTGCGCATCGCCTCTGGCGAGGGGCCGATGAAGATCAAGTTGTGGTCGGCACACATCTCGGCAAACTTGGCATTCTCCGCCAAGAACCCGTAGCCCGGATGAATAGCATTGGCGCCGCGGGTAAGGGCTGCCGAGATGATGTTGGGAATGTTGAGGTAGCTTTTGGCCACCGGGGCATCCCCTACACAGACGGCCTCGTCCGCCAGTTGGACATGCAGCGAGTTCTGATCCGCAGTGGAGTAGACGGCCACGGTGCGGATCCCCATTTCCTGACAGGTGCGGATGATGCGCAGGGCAATCTCGCCTCGGTTGGCGATCAGGATCTTGGTGATGGGCGGCATGAGGGGCGTTTGAGGTTAGAAAAATCTCGGCCGCTAAAGACCAGCGGTTCGTGCAAGGTAGGGTACGCAGGTGCTGATCCTACTATGGCAAGCAGACGGAAGGATCCAGATGGGGATCCCACATCTGGTCAATCCAGCCGACACCCTAGCTGGAGCTGAGGCGGCAGGGATCCGGCT
>NZ_JANSJN010000198.1:0-1586 GCF_047462555.1 Synechococcus sp. B60.1 | reverse complement strand
GCTGCCATGTGCTGGGCGTATTCGGGGGGATGGCCCTGCTGCGTCAGCTCCGCCGTCAAGGCGGCCAAAGCCTGCTGGCGAACAGAGGGGGCGGAGCCTTCCGGGATGGACATAGGCGGGATCCCTCAATCAGCAGAGTAGCGGCGCAGGGCCAAGGTCACGTTATGCCCCCCAAACCCAAAGGCATTGACCAGGGCCACGTCAATGGCCATCTGCCGCGCCTTGTGGGGCACAAAGTCCAGCCCTTCGCACTCGGGGTCAGGGTTATCCAGATTAAGGGTGGGGGGAACCCAGCCGTGGTAGATGGCCAGGGCCGTCGCCACGGTAGCAATGCCGCCTGCCCCCCCCAACAGGTGACCGGTCATGGATTTGGTGGCGCTAATAGCCAGGCGAGGGGCATGCTCGCCAAAAACTGCCTTGATGGCCTGCACCTCGGCAACATCCCCCACAGGCGTGCTGGTGGCATGGGCGTTGATGTGCTGCACCTCTTCTGGCCGGATCCCTGCATCTTTGAGGGCTAGCCGCATTGCGCGGGCAGCGCCTTCGCCGCCGGGAGCAGGGTTAGTGATGTGGTGGGCATCACAGGTAAGGCCGTAGCCGACGATCTCGGCGTAGATCTTGGCACCGCGGGCGCGGGCATGTTCCAGCTCCTCCAGCAGGAGGATCCCAGCTCCCTCCCCCATCACAAAGCCATCCCGATCCCGGTCAAAGGGCCGGCAGGCCTGCTCAGGAGCCTCATTGCGGGTGGAAAGGGCCTTCATGGCGCTGAAGCCAGCCACCGACAGGGGAGTCACTGCCGCTTCTGTGCCCCCTGTAATGGCCACCTGCACTTCCCCCCGCTGGATAAGCCGAAAGGCATCGCCAATGGCGTTGGAGCCGGAAGCACAGGCCGTCACCGTGCAGGAATTGGGCCCCTTGGCGCCAAAGTGAATGGCCACATGGCCCGCCGCCATATTGGCAATCATCATCGGTACCATGAAGGGGCTGCAGCGATCCGGCCCTTTTTGCAAGTAGATGGTCTGCTGCTCTTCCAAGACCCGGATGCCGCCAATGCCAGTACCCAAGATTACCCCCACCTGCTCGGCGTTGAGATCGGTAATGCGAAATTGGGCGTCCTCCAGCGCTTGTTGGGTGGCAGCCAATGCCAGATGGACGAAGCGGTCGGTGCGCTTGACGTCCTTGCGGTCCAGGTAGTCGAGGGGATCAAAGCCCTTCACCTCCCCGGCAATGCGGCACTCGTGGCGAGAGGCGTCAAAGTGGGTAATTGGCCCAATGCCAGAGCGCCCTGCCAGCAGACCCTGCCAAAACTCGGCAGGAGAGTTGCCAAGGGGGGTTATCGCCCCCAGGCCCGTGATGACAACGCGACGGTGGGAGTTGGTTGGGACGGACATAGGAGCGGCGGCAGGATCCATAGACAACCGTGAGTCCTCTTCCTTAGCACTCCCCCTCGAGGGGGAAGGGGGAGGCCTACCCCCTCTCCCAGCTTAGGCAGCCTTCTTGGAGAGGATGTAGTTGACGGCATCCTGCACGGTGGCGATGCCCTCCGCATCTTCATCGGGGATTTCCAGATCGAATTCCTCCTCAAA
>NZ_JANSJN010000197.1:0-1617 GCF_047462555.1 Synechococcus sp. B60.1 | reverse complement strand
GGAGCTGCGCCCCGTGGGCGAAGTTCAAGCCGAGCCGGAGCCGGAGACGATCAGCGTCCACGACGTGGCCCAGGCTGCCGATGAAGGCGTAACCATTGCCCTAGAGCTGCGGCTTTCGCCGGTGCTGGAGGTGAAAGCAGGGGTGCCCAAGCCGCCCAAGTGGCCCAACCCTGCCGAAGCCCTGCAGGCCGCCTTCAACTGGATCTTCGGCGAGCCGGCCCACGCCGCCCGCAACGGCCTGAAGAGTAACTTGCTGCTCCTCCAGATCGCCAACCCCAGCAAAGAGCCGGGCATCCGCCCTGCCGAAAGCGACGCTCCAGAGATTCCTGGCAACCCGGCTCGAGGCACCGAGGACTGGGCACGGCGGCTGCGGCGCCGGTTGCTCGACGAAAAGAATCCAAAGAATCCAACCGTCCGCTGCGACTCTGAAGAGAAAGTCGGCCCCGATGGCGGCTTCTGGGTGCCGGGGGTGTTCCGCCCCAACTTCAACGACCGCTTCCGCTACGAGGCCTACACGGGCCGCAGCCGCCCCAGCACGTTGCGTACCAATGACGGCAATGATCCCACATTCATAGATCTCAACAACAATGGTGTCCTGGATCCAGGCGAGACTAATGTAGTGGATCGGGATCCGCTGTTTGGGTTGGACATGGGTCGCCAGCCCAACGAGACTGCGACTGTACTCGAAATCCAACCCCAAATGGCGCTCAACCCCTACGCCCGCGTCGACAAGACCGCTGGGGCCCAGTACGCGGACGGCTACTACATCGACGATAGGGGCGATGGGGACAGCGAAAAAATCCGCAACGGCCTGTGCTTCTACGTCAAGCCCAACGGCAACACCATCCAGGTGCAAATCGACCGCAACGGCGGCGATAACGATGGCCTGGTGTGGGTGGATGTGGAGCCCTTTACCCTGGATCTGAACAAGCCCACCACGGGCTTTGCTGGCGACAACCCGGTGCTGGGCGTGATCCTGGACGAGGTGACGCGGCGACCCATTCCCATTCCTCGCTTCCAAGAGCTGGCCTCCACCACTGTGAGCCAGCGCCGCCGCAGCGAAGACGGCAGCCAAAACTGGCAACTGCAGCCGGCCCGAGAGACGCGGGTCAACGCGGTGGCCGTTAGCGGGGTGCTCCCGTCGCGGCTGCATCAAACCGCCGGCGGCATGCACAACTTCCTACGCCTCAATGAGATGTGGAGAGGTACCAACCTCTTCTTCAGCGGCTCGATGATCCAGCTCAACTACAGCACCTATGCCACCGGCCCCTTCCTGCAGCACAGCTTCGAGCCGCCCAACCTGGTGCAGGATTCAACCTTTGTGCGCGGCTACGACTACTACTTCCCACCTCGTCGCCGCTTCGGCTACGACGTGGGCCTGCAGATTGCCCGCCGCCCTGGCGCTGTCTCCAGCCGCTTCCAATTCCCCTCCAACGCGCGCACAGAGTTCCTGCGCGAGCTGGATCCACAAGATCCGTATGTGCGGCGGCTGCGCTGCGCGCTCCAGGATCAGCCGGATGTGCCGTTGGATCCGTCTGCTCAGATTGGCGGCTGCAATGAGTTCAATTGATATGGATCTGATATAGATCCGTCCGGTCAGGGGCAAATTAAAGTAGG
>NZ_JANSJN010000196.1:0-1625 GCF_047462555.1 Synechococcus sp. B60.1 | reverse complement strand
TGAAAGCTACTTCGCACAAGTCAGGTATTTCCTAGCCTGGCTGCTCTAGCCTATCTAGCAACAGCTTTCTGATGCTCCCGACCGCCGTGGCAGACCCCACCCAACCCAGAACAAATCCCGCAAAGCAGCAGCTTCTGCTGAAGCTTGCTGGCGTTTTGGGCGTGGCCGTTCTTGTTTTTTGGGCAGCCCATCGATTGGGATTTTTTGAAGTTATTCAAGACTGGTTCGCCGAGGCTCTGGGCTGGGTGGAAGGCTTGGGGCCGGTGGGGCCGGTGCTTTTCATTGCCATCTACATTGTGGCCACTGTGCTGCTTCTGCCGGCTTCGGTGCTGACCTTGGGCGCAGGGGCTGTGTTTGGGGTGCTGGCTGGGGCTTTGTACGTGCTGATTGGGGCAACCATTGGAGCCAATTTGGCCTTTCTCATTGGGCGCTACTTGGCGCGGGAACGGGTGGCCAGATGGATCGAGGGCAATCCCCGGTTTGCGGCCATCGATCGGGCGGTGGGGCGCGAGGGATCGAAGATCGTCGGCTTGATTCGTCTGTCGCCCGCCTTTCCCTTTAATCTGCTCAACTACGCTCTGGGACTGACCCAAGTTTCTTTTCTGAATAACCTGCTGGGCACCGTCGGGATCGTGCCGGGCACCTTTATGTATGTGTACATCGGCTCGCTGGCGGGATCCCTGGCCAACAGGGAAGGCCTGGATCCCCAAGCGCAAATGGTTCAGTGGGCCGTTCGCCTTGTGGGCCTCATCGCCACCGTAGCTGCCACCGTCTACATCACCCGTGTGGCTCGGCAAGCCCTACGGGAAGTGATGGAGCCTGTCTAGGCCAATCCAAGTCAGGTTTGAACTGGGGAGCCCGCGGGGGGTTAGCAGCGTCCACCCTTGCGCAGAGGCTTAGCCAACCAGTTGGCAGAGGGTCTCTTGTCTTTCTCGGTCTTGTTCGGCCAGTTCCTGGATGGCCCGTTGGTACACCTGGGCGGGTGTGGATCCCTGGTTGACCTGCTTCAGCCAGCGCTGGGCCTCATTGCCTTCCTGGAGCAGGGTTTGCAGGGGAGCCAAGAAGCAACCCAGCCCCTGGGGCTGGCCCAGGCGCCACGCTTCGGTCAGCAGCTCTTCAATCCACTCCTGGGCTAAGCATTCCCGGCCGGTGCGCCAGTCGATCAGCCGAGCTTGCAGGGACTCACGGGCAGCAGCCTGCTCGTTGGCCTCGCAAAGACTCTCCAGCTCCGCTGGGGTAAAGGGCCCCCCCAAGGGATCCAGGGCCTCCGGGTGGGATAGCAATTGCCAAAGGCGGGCCTCCACCAAGGCGGTGATGGCCAGGATCATCACCGGATCTGCCACCAGGTCGCAGATGCGCAGCTCCACTCGGTTGAGGCGATAGGGCCGCTCCGGGCCGTTGGGCCGCACAGAAGCCCAGAGGTGGCGTACATTCTGCATCGTGCCCAGGGCCAGTTGCTCCTGCATCCAGGTGATGTAATGGGCGTGATCCCGGAAGAAGGGCACCTGGGCCGGCGTTTTAGGAAACACCTGCCAACGGCTGGAATGATAGCCCGTTACCTGGCCGTCCAGAAAAGGAGAAGAAGCGCTCAGGGCCAAATAAAGAGGGGCTTCCGCCCGCAATAG
>NZ_JANSJN010000195.1:0-1676 GCF_047462555.1 Synechococcus sp. B60.1 | reverse complement strand
CTTGACGTTCAGCCTTGAACAAGCAAGGGCAGGTTTACTATGCGTAACCATTCTCTGAGGGCAGCTCTGGCCGCAACGCTGTGCCTACTGTCCTCTTCCCTTTTTTCTAGCCTGGCCCAGGCGGCGCCGAAGCCGACCGGCAACGGGGCGATCTTTTTCCACCCCGATGGCACTTCGGCCTCCCACTGGGACATCACGCGCATTCTCCACTACGGCCCGGATGGCTTCTTGAACTGGGATCGTCTGCCTGTCATCACCACCTATCGTGGCCATCACCTTGACCTATTGGGTGGAACCTCCAACGCCGGGGCGGTGACGCATGCCACAGGCACTCGTGTGCATGGCGCATCTTTTGGCTTGGATCCGGACGGCAAGGAGTATCCCTCGGCCAACGGCACCCTGAACACGATCATGGAAGATGCTGTGGCGGCGGGTTTGGGTACGGCCCTGGTGCAGTCGGGATCCATCATCGAGCCGGGGACGGCTGCTTTTGTTGCTGAAGCTCCCAAGCGCAGCGACTACGAAGAGATCGCCCTGGAAGTGGTGGAGTCGGGGGTAGACATCATCCTGGGGGCCGGTGAGGAATGGCTGTTGCCGGAAGGTGTCCAGGGGCGCTTTGGCCAAGGGAAGCGCAAGGATGGCCGCAACCTCATCGAGGAAGCCAAGAAAAAAGGGTATGCCGTCGTCTACACCCGCGATGAGCTGCTGAAGCTGCCGGCGGATGCCGCCAAGGTTTTGGGGGTGTTCAACGTAGAGGACACCTTCTACGACAAACCTGAAGAAGAGCTGCGCAAAGAAAACTTGCCCAACTACATCGCCAGCGCGCCCACCATTGCCGAGATGACGCAGTTTGCCCTGGAGCGGATCTCCCGCAATCCCAAGGGCTTCTTCGCCGTCATTGAGGAAGAGGGCACCGACAACATGTGCAACAACCTCAATGCTTCCGGCTGCCTGGAGGCCATGAAGCGGGCTGACGATGCCATTGGGGTAATTCTCGACTTCATCGAGAAGAATCCCAAAACCTTCATGATCACCACCAGCGACAGCAACGCCGGCGGGATGCAGTTGGTGGATGTGGAGTCTGCCGATGAGCCGCTGCCCCCCACTGACCCCGAAGAAAGCGGCGCCCCCATCGATGGCGTCGAGGGCACGGGTACGAAGCCATTTGTTTCAGCACCCGACAAGAACGGCAACCGCCGCCCCTTTGCGGTGGCGTGGGCCACTGGAGACGACGCCGGCAGTGGAGTTATCGCCCGCGCGGCGGGTCTGAACGCTCGCGAGCTGGTGCCCACCACCGGGATCCTGAACACCGACATTTACCGCATTCTCTACACAGTTCTCTTCGGGGAGCGCATCCCCAGCGAGCTGAAGCCGTAGTCTCCGGCAGGCCCGTCGTTTGCCCCAAGCTTTTGAGGACTGAAGGGATCCGATGGATCCCTTTTTTTACAGGCATTCCGAATAGCGATGGAACAGCTCGTTATGCCGATCCCCAACTCCCCTCTCCCCCAAGGGGAGAGGGGCTGGGGGTGAGGGAACGTCCTGTTCAGGAAAGAGAGCTAAGAAGGAGTGAAAAGTCTGCCCTGGGCCGGCTGAGAACGCCTCTGCTGCACCGCCTGGTAGCGCCGCTTGAACTCCTGCTGCTGCACCTTGTGATCCACGATGGGATCCGGGTAGCC
>NZ_JANSJN010000194.1:0-1680 GCF_047462555.1 Synechococcus sp. B60.1 | reverse complement strand
TATGCACCGGAATTGAATCCTATTGAGATGATGGGGTCGGTGTTGAAGCATTTTATTCGGCAGTTTTCCAGAGTTGGAAAGTATAGCGTGGAGCAGATAGTGCAGACTTGTTTACTCCTGATCAATCCATCCTGCTTCCGGAGTTGGTTTGCTAAGTGTTGCTACTGTACCCCTTGATTCTTTAACAGGCTGTATTACCCAGCAGATAGTAGATAAAGACTTTGGGGTTCAGATGGGATCAATTGGTAGGGATCCGCTTGGTTAAGCTCCCGAGAGAGGTGAGCAAAAGACTGGAGACTTTCAAGGCGCTCCGCGAGCTCGCTGAGGGTGTCTAGGTATTCGGCTAAAGCCGCTTGGGAAAGGTACCAAGACTTGTCCAGCTCTTGGAAGTAGGTCATCTGGAACTCGACAGAAAGATTCTTTTCCCTAAGGAAGCGCTGCTCCGGTGTAAGCGCTCGATCAAGTGGGGAAAGACGAGCAATGCGCTGGATGCGTTCGCTAGAGATGTGGCCAGCAAAGCCGGGAGCTGTGTACGTATAGGCGGTCCGGAGCTGAGGTCGATCCGCTGGCAAGAGAGCTGCACACCACCTTTCGCTTAGTTCCCGGAAACGAGGAACCTCAAAGTCGAGGGCATCGACGGCATCTTGCAGGTACCCATGCTTAAGCAGAAGCTGGGATTCCGCCGCTAGGGAAACTGCCCAACCCTTGAGGGCAATATCGCCAAGCAGTAGGCAGTGGGCCTGGCGCTCAACAGGGATCTGATGGGCTTGGTCGGAGAAAAAGATGCGGGCTTCCGCCAGCGCCTTAAGGGCATCGCGAGGAGAAGCCTCCGGGAATCGGTGCAAACTAACCAGCTCTGCCTGCAGCTTAGCAAGACTTTGAATGAAAAGAGCACGATGCAAATTGGAGATAGCCAACAGAATTTCGGCTCTACTCTGAACGGCCAAAGCTTGCAAATAGGCCAGTTGGCCAGAAAGTGCATCTAGCTTTTGCTGAATGTCTTGGAGCCCTTCCCTAACAATCTTCTCTAGGCGGGCAATAGAGTCTTGCAACTGATTCAGGCGGAAATGCATGTAGGTAAAGCCAATAGCGCTAACCCCCAGGTTTAAAACGCTAGCGCCAGCAGCTACCTGAGAAAGCCCCAAAATCTTGGTGGCAGTCTGCTGCAAAACCTCAAGCTTTCGATGAGTGGCTTGGTGACCAAGGGCATTAATCACGGATTCAGGAGATACCGGCGCATTCATCAGCAAGCTGGTCAGGCCAGGAGCTTCGGCCAAATGCTTGACGATGCGACCCGTGGCAGCTTCTCGAACAACGCCACCGTAGCGAACCAGGGATCCATCCAAAAGCCCACTGACAATCGAAGGAGAAGCAAAAAGGAGAGTTGGAATGAGCATGACTTACGCTCCCAAAGCTCCGGTCACACAAGGTAGAAATCCTTGTTGGCAAAGGAGTTCAAATGCAATGGGGGGGAAATCCAGACAATCTTTGCTTTACCGGCTAGAGCCAGAAACGCATCCCTTCGCTCAAGAGGACTCGCGTCTCTGGCAAGTCCAGGAAGCTCCTCGTCAGCTTCGAGAGCCACTAGATAAAAAGCACTTTTATCATTGAGATTTTCAGCCGGAAACTTCTCGACTTCCTCTTTCAGAGCCTCAAACTCTTTCTGTGTGCCTCTCCAGA
>NZ_JANSJN010000193.1:0-1707 GCF_047462555.1 Synechococcus sp. B60.1 | reverse complement strand
CTGCTGGAGCGGCAATCCCTCAGCGAGGCCCAGGCGGAGCAGCTTATGAACGGCTGGTTGCACAACCAAGTGCCGGAGGTGCTGTCGGGGGCGATCTTGGCGGCTCTGCAAGCCAAGGGAGTGAGCGCCAGCGAGCTGGCCGGCATGGCGCGGGTGCTGCAGCGCGCTTCTCTGGGATCCCCTCTGGAGCTGCCCCTCTTGCTGGATACCTGCGGCACCGGGGGAGATGGGGCCGGGACGTTTAACATTTCCACCGCCGTGGCCTTCGTGGTCAGCGCTGCCGGGATCCCGGTGGTAAAGCATGGCAACCGTTCCGCTTCCGGCAGAGTGGGCTCGGCGGACGTGCTGGAGGCTTTGGGGGTGAACCTCAACGCCGAGCCGGAGCGGGTGCGGGCGGCAGTGGCAGAAGTGGGCATTACCTTTCTCTTTGCCCCCCACTGGCACCCAGCGATGCGGGCGGTAGCTCCCTACCGACGGGCCCTCAAGGTGCGCACTGTTTTCAACCTGCTGGGGCCCTTGGTCAATCCTTTCTACCCCAACCGGCAGGTCATCGGGGTTTATGCGCCGGAGCTGGTGCCGGTCATGGCCGAGGCTCTGCGCCTGCTAGGGCGGAAAGCAGCCATCGTACTCCATAGCCGGGAAGGCCTTGACGAAGCTGGCCTTGCCCAGCCCACGGACTTGGCCGTTCTCTCCCAGGGATCCCTGCGCACAGAAGTCTTGAACCCGCGGGATTACGATCTCACGCCTGCGTCCGTCCAGGCTCTCCAGGGAGGGGACTTAGCGGAAAATGCCGCTATCCTCAGCCGCGTCCTCCAGGGAGAGGGGGAACCTGCCCAGCGGGATGTGGTGGCCCTCAATGCGGCGCTAGCTCTCCAGGTAGCGGGAGCTGTGGCTGACTTGAGAGCCGGAATTGCCCGCGCGCGGGAGATCCTTGCCAGCGGCGCCGCTTGGGATCGCCTGCAAAGGTTGGTCAACTTCCTCCAGCCCTGAGGCCAAGCTCTGCTTCCTTTGCCATGGGCTGGGGAACCTCCCGCCAACCCCGCTGCCCCGGCCCCCCTGTTTTAAAACTCCCGTCCTCGACCAAAGGCCAGCACCTCCTCCACCCCCAGGCGGGGCTTGCGCGGCAAGTTGCCCGCGGCGGGGTAGCCCACCGCCAGCAGCATCACCGGCACGTAGCGGTCAGCAATGGCGAACTCCCGCTTCACCCCTTCTGGGTCAAAGCCAATCATCGGCCCGCTCACCAAGCCCTTTGCCTGGGCCGCAATCATCAAGGCCATGGCCGCCAGCGCCCCAGAGCGAATCGCCTCATCCCGCGCCAAGGTGGGGTTGTTGGCGTAGGTGGCTTGGGCCATGTTGACCCAGCTTTCTGCCCGTTCCGGGGGGAGAATCCCCGCAGCCACTGCCCTTTGGACAATCTCAGGCAGCTTCTCATAGCCTTTGAGATCCCCCAGGACAATGAACACCACCGCCGCATCCGCCACCTTCTGTTGGTTGTAGGCCAGGGCTTTGAGGCGCTCTTTGTCCTTGGGATCAGTGACGGCCACAAACCGCCAGTGCTGGATGTTGAAAGAGGAAGGAGCTTCCGTAGCATAGGCCACCAGCTCTCGGATCTCCGCTTCCGATAGAAGCCGGCTGGGATCGAACTTGTCAGCGGAGATGCGCGCTTTTATGGCAGCTAGAGCGTCCATCGCAATCCTCGAAGCTGAA
>NZ_JANSJN010000192.1:0-1707 GCF_047462555.1 Synechococcus sp. B60.1 | reverse complement strand
GATCGCTGTGTGCTGCTGGCCCATCCCGACCAGGATGGAAAATCTGCCCCGGGCTATCTCATCCACCCAGGATTGCTGTTGCAATTTATCCCAATCGAGTGAACTTCAGACCCATTTTGATAGCGGGATCCGTCGAGGAGCGTTTGGTAAAGCTTGAGCCGCGGATCCCTTTAAAGCTTTAGGTTGAACCGCTGGAAAAGTGTTGGTTCACTGCTCCAGCTTTTGGCGCAATTCTGGAATGGCCCGTCGCATTTGCCGATAGCCTTCTCGAATAATGGCATCTGCCTAGTGGAAATCGAAGATGCTGTATTGGCTGAGCTTAGGTTGTAACAGTAAGTCCGGTGGATGTTCGGCCAAAATGCTGTGGGTTACCATTTGCTCCATGATGTTCAAAGTTCTGCCGATAATGTCAAAAATGTTGGGGCCAGAAGGCTCGTCTGGAAACCATTGACTAATTTTTTCCTGGATCGCTTGTTGTAGAGATTGGTACCGTTTGCGGATGCGGGTGATGAAGCTGGTTTCCTCCTCGATCACCTCTCCTTCGACATTGAAGCGCCGGCGTCTTTGAAAAGTTTCTTCTACCTCCGTTTGCTCTACCTCCGGCTCCACATCCGCAGGATCCACGTGGTTGAGGTTGACCGCCAAGACAACCTCGGCGCCCATTTCCCGCACCACCCGTACCGGCACCGGGTTGACAATGCCCCCATCGCTGAGGTAGCGACCTTCGTGCTGAAAAGGAGTGAAAATGCCGGGGATGGAGATGCTGGCCCGCACCGCATCGGCCATTTTGCCGGACCGCAACAGCACCTCTTGGCCTGTAATCAAATCTGTAGCCACGCAACAAAAAGGGATCCCGGCCTCTTCAATGCACAGCTCTTGCAAATGTTCCGTCAGTAGCTCGTAGATTTTGTTGCCCTCCAGAAGGCCACAGGTGGGAAAGACTACATCAAATAAAGACAGGATCATCTTCCAGTTGAGCTCCCGCACAAAGTCCTCTAGCTCATCCAGTTCACCTGCGGCGTAAATGGCTCCGACGAAGGCGCCGATGCTCGTCCCGGCAATGTAATCGATCGGGATCCCGGCCTGTTCTAGCGCCCGGATCACGCCAATATGGGCCCATCCCCTCGCTCCGCCACTGCCCAGTGCCAAGCCCAGTTTTTTGCCCATGGTCGCTTGTTCAAAAAAAGCCCAAAAGATTCTAGTAATTCTAAACTTTTAGGTGCCTGCCCTTTGCCGCAGATCAGGCGGCAAATAGCTGCGTTCTCCCAAACTTTCCAGCAGGGGCCCATAGCGGTCGAACTTGACCACGCTGACCGAGGCAGCCAAAACCTCGATACGATCCCGGTAGCGGCCCAGGTCAATGCCCAGCAGGCTGCAGAGAAGAATCCGAATGGTGGCCTTGTGGGAGACGATCAAGACGTTGCCATCCGACCATTTTGCTTCGATCTCCGCCACAACCGGCAGGGCGCGGTTGGCAATTTGCACGGCGGTTTCGCCGCCTGGAGGAGCGTTCCAGGCCGGCTCGGTCATCCAGCGCCAGTAGGTTTCGGGATGGGCTTCGCGGGCCTCGGCGTGGGTTTTGCCCTCCCACTCACCGTAGTGGATTTCCCTCAAGCCCTCTCGAATCTGCATCTCCAACCCCGTCTTCTCTGCCAGCGGCCTGAGAGTAGCCAAGGTGCGCCGCATCGGGCTGACGTAGAGGGCCTG
>NZ_JANSJN010000191.1:0-1780 GCF_047462555.1 Synechococcus sp. B60.1 | reverse complement strand
AGACTGGAGCCCCCCTCCGAGGATCCCTACGGATCGGGATCCCGGCTGGATCGGGAAGTTCGGCTGGCCATTTTGGGTAAGGCAGGCAGCACGCCCATGCCGGCTTTTGCCGAGGATCCCTGGTGGTGTATGGAGCAGGCTGTCAAAGTGGTAGCTTAGACTGAGTCTACCTCCTCACAATTCTGTACAGCAGAGACTCAACCTCCTCGACACTAATTGCTGAAAGATTATAGGAGGAGGAGATCCTACTTCTCGTCTCCTGATCAGCATCTGCCAAGACCAGAAAGACTTGATCTGGGCCGAGACCCATTTCGGAGGCGAGCCAAGAGTACTTCTCTATACAGTCCCTGTAGCTGCCGGTCTTCGACTCTATCCAGTAGAATCGGTTGTTAATGTGGAAGAAGAGATCGATCTCAAAGTCGCTACCGTTGGGCAAAGTAACTTCCGCATTTGCGATGTAGGAAAAATCGATCTTCTGTCCCTGCTCTCTAGCAAACTTGATCAGTTGCTGTTTGACATATCTCTCCAGCCAATCTCCAGATAGGAACTTGATTGCCTCTGAAGACTTGCTTAGTTTTACCATCAGGATTTTGGAGCTTTTTGAGTAGTTATGTTCCTTTAAGAAATTAACCTTACGTAGAGTGGAAGCAAGTTGGCAGCTATAATTTATCACTTCTGGGGGGTTGCCTTTTAAGCAAAGAGTCAAGGTCTTTTCTTCTCCAATGCCAGATTTAATTTCTTTGTAAAGCTTCTCAATCATCGAGTACCTCTGACCCATAAGGTTTGATATCCAGTTCAGCTTGTTATCGAGTTCCCCTTCTGCTGCTTTTTTACTAGATGGAAGCAGGTTCTTCATCCTTATGTTCTTAGACCACAGAAATACCCCTATCTTCACCTGTTCACGGCTAATCGTCTCTGGCGGCAAACTCTTGAGTCTTGCGTCAGCAGTTTGCTTGTTAGTTTCCTTTCCCTTTTGAAGGCTAGAACTCGAGTTTAGATTCTGGGAAATGTTTTCTATACTTTCCGATAGCCTGCCCAGGATATTCTGCTGATTACTTATATTCTTAACTAGCTGACTTGTATAGTCAGCTAAACGCTGAAGGAAGTTTTGGTAACTTTCGGACAGACTTTCTGAGATATGAAGTTTGAAGCCCTCAAGGTCAGCTTGTAACTTTCTTAGAATCTCATCCAGTAACTGGCTATTAGCTCTTTGAGTGAACTGGTCAAGTTGCAAAGCTATTGCCCTCTCAGTTTCTTTCCTCCATCTCTCAAACCTCGATTCGTAGCGGTTCACTTCAGATCGCCTACAGGTATAAACGCCCAGGGAGAAACCAATAGCCAATCCAATTAGAAGACCTAAAAGCAGAGTCATTTCCCTTTGATCCTATTTTCTTTAACTTAACTCGGGAGTTGCGAACAGCTGGGAAGATTTTAAAGCATTGCTACCTCCTGCCTACTCTTGAGCCAAAAGGGATCCCAGCCAGCCCTGCTGGAGCGCTTTCTGGGTGGGAGTGAGTTCAGGCAAAGCTTCGAGAGTGTAAACATCCGGGCGGGGTGGATCCAAGAGGATCCAGAAGTGTTTCAACTGATCGCCTTGGAAGACGCTTAGGCAGATCACCTGGTGGGGCTGGTAGGCTGCCAGGCGCTCCGGCAAGGTGGTGGCGCTCACCCGAAAGCCGTCTAGGGCTACGAGCTCGTCGCCGGCCCAGATGCCTGCTTTTTGGGCCGGGGATCCCATCTCGACGGCGCTGATGCGGTTGCCTTCCCCATTGAAGTGGAG
>NZ_JANSJN010000190.1:0-1789 GCF_047462555.1 Synechococcus sp. B60.1 | reverse complement strand
AGGAAGACACGATCAACGCCGCCAGCATTGGCCGCGTTACCCCCGATGCTCTAAAAGTGATGGATCGGGCCGGTTGGAAGTAGATCCTGAGTGCAGCCTCCCGTTGCTTAAGCCGCAAACGTTAGGCAGCTTGACAGTTTTTGGCCAAACGTTGATACTCATGGGATGGCGCGGCCTCAGTTAGAGGCCGCACTCCTCTCCTGTCCATCTTTTTCAAAGCTTCTGGAGGTTTGACTAATGAAACAACTGCGCCCAGTAGCCCTGTTCTTGCTCCTTCCTTTTTTAACTTCTTCTTACAGCGATAGCCCAGCAAGAGCAATTGAAAACTTCCCTGAAAAGGCTCCCGTTCCCAAGCGGGATCTGCTTTTAACCACGGAAAACGGCGTCAAAATCTACAATGGCGGGTTTGGCTCTGGCCTTGCCTTTGATGGCCAGTACTTCTATGTGCTCACCGATCGCGGCCCCAATATCGATGGAGCTGAATCAAACGACAAGATTTTCCCTAAGCCCGACTTTACCCCTCAAGTCGCCAGATTATCTCTGGACAGCGATAGCTTCAAGTTAGACAAAGTCATTCTGCTGCAAGACGAAACAGGCAAAAATCTCACGGGGATTCCCAATCCATCTAATTTGGGGGGGACAGGAGAGAAAGCTTACGATCTCAGCGGCAAACCGCTGGCTCCGGATCCCAAGGGCATTGACCCAGAAGGCATTGCGGTGGCCAAAGATGGGAGTTTTTGGGTTGCCGACGAATACGGACCTCACTTGATCCATTTCGATGCCAACGGCAAGGTAATCGAGTGGATTAATCCTTTTGGGAGCGGATTCGGCGGCAAAAAGCTTCCAGAAGTTTACAAAAACCGGCGCCCCAATCGCGGCATGGAGGGGCTAACTCTGACGCCCGATCAGAACTATCTGGTCGGCATCATGCAGTCGCCGCTTTTGAACCCAAACAAAGACGTTCAAAAGACCGCGACCGTTTGTAGGATACTCTTCTACGAGCTGGCCACGGGCAAGTTTAGGGAATACCTCTACCCTCTGGAGGGAACAGGCACGGCTGTTAGTGAAATTGCTGCCATCACAAACACGACTTTCCTAGTCCTCGAGCGGGATGGTAAAACACCGGGAGCCGACAAAGAGGTGACCAAGAAAATCTACAAAATTGACATTTCTGGTGCTACTGATGTCTTTGACCCTAGCCCGAACGGCCGGCTGGTCAACGGCAAGACGCTAGAGCAGCTCACATAAGATGAAATAACTGCAGCAGGGATCAAGCCCGTTTCTAAAGAAGAAGTATTTGACATCATGTCGATCCCCAATTATCCCCACGATAAGCCAGAGGGATTGGTCATCCTTGATGCAAATACTCTTGCGATAGTGAACGACGACGACTTCGGCATTGTCTCAGAAAAGGGCGTAGTAAAGGAGAAAATGATGCCCTACCTAGATAACAAGCAAGACGAGAACATTGTCTATTTTGTCAAGCTGCCGAAGAGCTTGTTCTGAAAGAGCTGTCAAAAAGGGTGGGATCTTCTTTTGTTTCCCGAGAGCTGGTCGAGTTTTGTCAAAGCAGGTAGCTGCCGCAGTCTGAGATGAACAAAGGGATCCAGCCAAAGTGGTTGAGCAAATTTCTGTTGAGAAGCGGCTTCTCTGCTCTGAACGGCTGGGCGCTTCTGACGCTAACCCTCAGCGGCCTCATTCTCGTTCCCGTCCTGACGGTTCTCCTCAGCCTTTTTGCTGATGAGCGGCAGGTTTGGGAGCACTTGACCGACACGGTCTTGGGGCTGTA
>NZ_JANSJN010000189.1:0-1871 GCF_047462555.1 Synechococcus sp. B60.1 | reverse complement strand
TTTCCAGGGATCCCTCCAAAGAAGAGCGAGGCAGCGAACAGAAGGGATCCCCCTCTTACTCAGCGCAGCGTGAGGAAGTTGCCCACATTCAACAAGATGAACTCGTTGGCATCTGCAGCGTTGGGCAGACGTCCGGCGGAGAAGGGCAGGTTGTTGTCATTAGCTACAACAATGTGTTGCTCATCCACCACGTCCACGTCCTCAATGGTTACAAATGGAAAAGTAAAACGGCCGTCCACTGTGGCTGTCTTGCCAATGCCTTTCGGATCGGCGATATCCAACAGATCAACATAGGCCACCTTCTTGACGAGGCCGGCGCTGTCTACCTGGGCCAAGTCAATCAGGTAAACCCGTTTAAACTCAGCGGCCTTTGAGAAGCAATCCGTCTTCTGTTCTCCCTTGCAGGCGAGGCGGGGATCCCCTTCGTTGTTGTCCCGCTCAATTACTAAAGCCCGCGTGTCATCGATCATGTTGAAGTCGCCGATGTTATTGCCGGCAACCTCAAGCGGATACTTCCAGGTTTTGCCCGTCCACTTGCGGTTCTTAACGTCAAACTCCAGAATCCGCAGCACCTCCTTGCCCTCCACCGTCTCCAGAGCCGGCGGTTCGCCGAGGTAGAGGGGACCTTCTAGCATGGCATAGAGAAATTGTCCGTTGGGAGAAGCCGCCATGCCCTCAAAGCCACGGGAACGCCGCACTTCAAAGTTGACCGGGCCCGGCGTTGCCGGTGTGGTAAACGTATGATGATCCGGGGAACGTACTACCTTGCCCTCAACCTCGGTTTCAAAGAAAGCTACAACTTTGCCGTTGCTATCGACGGCAATGAGGTAGGGGCCAAACTCATCCCCAATCCAGTGCAGATCCCCAATAGTTTGGATCGACTCGATGTCTAGATCAGCACCGGTAAGGTAGCGCCTAGTTGTAAACTCGTTGACAATGCGGAAGGGGATCACTTTGTTCGGATCCTGTAGGAATACCGACTTGTTCAACCGCACCTGGCCACTCTCCCAGTCAACGGCTACTTCGTGAAAGCTGAGCAAGGCGTCTGGGGAGTTTGCCTTGCTGCCAAAGCCGTTGTCAATCAAAACACGGAAGCGGTCGCGAGCCAGGGTTTCAATCCCCGAAAAACCCTGAATTGGCTGACCAACAAAGGGCAGCGAAATGCCGGTGGTTCGGCCATCAACAAACGACTTGCCCTCAACTGAGGCGACCTCTTCGACCCGCTGGTTGTTGATTGCCGCAAAGCGGCCAGAGACCACAAAGCCAGAACCGGCATCGCTGGGTGGTGGCACGAAACTCATTGCCGGCAGCACGGCATATCCAGCTAGGGTGGCTTTAACCGCTTCGGCTGCTGAAACCGACGTGGCTGAAACCATGCCCAAAAAGATCCCCAAACCGAGGCGCGCAAGCGAGGTTCTCATAGTGCCTCCACTCTTTCTCTTTCGACTCCCAACTCTAGACCATGCTAAACATTGGTTCGCAGCTTCTAAATATCTTCCAGAAAAGCAGGCTCCATCCTGCTGGGGAAAACTTCAGGGATCCCCGCAAAATAAGCCTCCTAAGCCGCAACCAAGCAGCATTATACCTGAATACTTCCAACTTTTAGAGACTAGCTGAAAAGCGGAATGGAGGGAGTATTAACTGTCAATTAACCAATCGATTAACAGTACTTAACCTTCCCAGTTTTTCTAGTTTCTAAGTTTTAGGGATTTTCTCCAAGGAAAACCTCTGCACGCCAAAGGGAGTGTGCAGAGCGGCTTCACGTCTCCAGTTGCCGGGCACACCCCCGAAGGAGAAACAAAAATGGGATCTCAATCTGGGATCCCAATTCAGCAGTTTCCAATTTCTAGGGATCCCCCCGAAGGGGGAAC
>NZ_JANSJN010000188.1:0-1933 GCF_047462555.1 Synechococcus sp. B60.1 | reverse complement strand
CTCCACTTCAATGGGGAAGGCAACCGCATCAGCGCCGTCGAGATGGGATCCCCGGCCCAAAAAGCAGGCATCTGGGCTGGCGACGAGCTCGTAGCCCTAGACGGCTTTCGGGTGAGCGCCACCACCTTGCCGGAGCGCTTGGCGGCCTACCAGCCCCACCAGGTGATCTGCCTGAGCGTCTTCCAAGGCGATCAGTTGAAACACTTCTGGATCCCCTTGGATCCACCCCGCCCGGATGTTTACACCCTCGAAGCGTTGCCGCAACTCACTCCCACCCAGAAAGCGCTCCAGCAGGGCTGGCTGGGATCCCTGCTCGGCTCTTCGGGACAAGATACGCCTCTTCTTGAAAATTCGCTCACCTCGCCTGAGAATCTTGAAACAAGCGAGTAACCTAGTTAACTTAAACGAGAAGTAACAACAGGGGTCAGGAGCGAATCTAATGGACTTCGTTTTGGTTTTATTAATTGGGGTGGCTGTTGGTTTCTCATTGGGTGTTTACGTTGCTCGCCATTACAAGGTCAGTCCTAGACCGGAAATCTGGAAACAAGAGATCATTAGAGAGATATCTTCACACTTAAGGCAACACAGCCAAGAACTCAACAACGCCAACAAAACCTTAACCAAACTGGTCGAAGGATTGGCAGACGAGATTTCTCGGAAGTTACAGGCTACTCAAGCCGATCTCAAAGGGCTTAGATCTCGTCTTGTAGATAGTCACCAAGATTTGCTGCAAAGTTGGAGTAGGGATCTTCTGCAGGCTATATCTGTAAAGTTTTCCGAACATAATGAGCAGCTAAACGATCAGCGAGCCATCCTGGAAAACCTAGTGAAAGAAACTAAAGATATTTATCAGCGACTACAGATTGCTATCCAAAGTTCTCCCAGATTAGAGATATCCCAAACTACAGATCAGAGCTCTCAGAATGAGCAGGTTGCCAGTCATGAAACACCAGAGCCTAGGCTAACAGACGATGTACCGAGAGATAAAGAGGAGATCGCTGCCGCCGGTATATTAGAGGTCGACGTATCAAAGATAGAATCATTCTTAAGCTCAAAAAACGTAAAAATCAAAAGCATAGATGTGAAAGAAAAAGAGGAAAAATTAGATCAAATAGCTGCCTTTATGGGCAATCGATATTCTTTGATTAAAAGATTCTATAGAATGATTAAATCAAATATGAATAGCGGAAACTCTTTCTCAATAAACCTTAAAGACGAGCCTCAACAAGTAATCAGCTCAACTTGCCAGGTTGCCAAAGAGTTACACGGAATCGCATTTTTAGAAGAGTACAGATACTTTAAGGCACCCAGGTATCTGTTGGTAGCAAGACCCAGTAGGTCGCCCCAAGCACTAAATTTTCTCTCAGGAAAATGGCTAGAGAGATACGTTAGGGATAAGCTGATCTGCCTTGCTGCAAGTCAAGCTGGAAAAATTGATTTCTCTTACATAACAAATGCTCAAGTTACTTTGCCGAATGGAGATAAGTTTGAAATGGATCTTTTCTTTCATATTAACGATCAATTCTACTGGGTGGAATCAAAGACAGGCGAGTACCAAGACAAAGTACAGAAGTACTCCAAGATTGCTTCTGACCTTGGTCTCCAGAAAAACCAAGTTTTCATGGTTTTAACTGATGCCAGCCAAGATGTAAGAACCAGCCTATCTTCCCTCTATCGTTTATCAGTCATCAGCGTTGATGAGGTTGAGGCTACCTTTGAGGGGATCCTAAAAAGTCATCTTTGAGAAATCTGAAAGGCACCCAAGCGCATTAGCTCAAGCCACAATTTTGACAGCCTGCTCCACACACCACCAGGGATCCTCGGCAAAAGCCGGCATGGGCGTGCTGCCCGCCTTGCCCAAAATGGCCAGCCGAACTTCCCGATCCAGCCGGGATCCCGATCCGTAGGGATCCTCGGAGGGGGGCTCCAGTCT
>NZ_JANSJN010000187.1:0-2025 GCF_047462555.1 Synechococcus sp. B60.1 | reverse complement strand
CTCCCACTCCTTCTCCCACAGCTTCTCCCACTCCTTCTCCCACAGCTTCTCCCACTCCTTCTCCCACAGCTTCTCCCCCTCCCCCTGCTGGCGGCTTCAACATCGAGGTTGAATTTATCGACAATAGCCTCAGCCCTTCCCAGCGCGACATTGTTCTGCAAGCGGCCCGGCGCTGGGAGCAGATCATCACCGGCGATCTGCCCGATGTTGCCGTAACGCTACAGGCCGGTTTCTGCCCAGGTGGTTTCCCGCCAACAGCGCTGGTCAATCGCCGGGTGGACGACATCTTGGTGCAGGTGACCGGCGCCCGGCTTCTCTCTTACCCTAGCGCTCCGGGGGAGGTCGTTGGCCAAGGTGGCCCCTGTGGCTCTCCCCGGCCTGGGAGCGGCACTTTCCCCTATGGTATGGTAGGGCTGGATCCTGCCGATCTGGCCAGGGTAGAAGCTGATGGAAGACTATTCCACGTGGTTCTGCACGAGTTGGGCCATGTTCTCGGCTTTGGCACCATACGCAACTGGGATTCCCTTCTCCGTAACAGTGGCACCAACAACCCGCGCTTTGCGGGCCCTCAGGCCACGGCTCAGTACAACAGCCTCGGCGGACTTGGCAATGTGCCGGTGGAGCTGGAGAGGCCACCAGAAGGTCACTGGCGAAGGACGTTGGGTCTTGAGCTGATGACGCCTGTCCTGGCCCCTCCTCCCCTGCGCCCCGCTCTTAGCCGCATTACGGCAGCGGCCATGCAGGATCTGGGATTTACTGGCATCAATCTTGCGGCGGCGGATCCTTATGAGCTGCCCCCAGAAGGCCGCCGCCTGGCGCCGACAGGAGAATGGCTCTTCTTGGGCGACGACGCCATCTTTGGGCCCATTGGCGGCGAGACGCGGCTGTTGCCCTAGGACAAAACCTAAACTGTGGATGGCCCTGCTGGCTGTTGTCCGGCAGGGCCACTTTGGTATAGAAAAAGGCCCCCCGTGGGGGCCAAAAGAGAGAAGAGATGGGAGAGGTTAGGGGCAAGTGCAGCCGGAGGTTACGAAATCTTTGCCTGAAGCAAAGTTGTCGAAGGTGTTGCTAGTATTGGTTACAGTTCCTCCGGCTCTACAGATACCGATGCTACTGGCTGCTCCCCCAGTATTCGTGAAGGTGTTACCTTGCACAGTCACAGTGCCAGTGCCACTAGCGTTAACACAAACCCCAATTGCTATTTCAGACGATGAGTTTCCTTCTCTGACTTGAATTGACGATCCTCCCTCCACTTTTCCAGAAGCAATGGGGCCTGATAGGAGAATAGAGAAAACATTCCCTCCAGTGGCTGTAATCGCGCTCAAGCTTGCGGTGCTGCCACTCACCTCCACAGAGCCGGAAGTCGTTTTCCCGTAAATACCTACAACGTCCTGAGCATTCCCTGATCCTGCAGCCACAACAGAGCTACCGTTTATTACCTTGAGAGTGCCAATGCCCTCATGCAAAATACCGGTAACGAAGTCCTTGTTGCTTGGAATAGAAATATCTACGTTGTCGAGAATGACAGTGCCCCCGACGGTGTTTGGCACGTGAACACATTTGTCGCCTTGTCCAACTGAAGTGCCCCCACTAGTGGTAATACCCGTACAGTTAATGTTGATGTCTTTCAGAGGAGTACCTGCGGCGTTAAGGGTGATGGCGGCTGCGGCGGCGGCAGTATTAGGATCCCCACTGATGATCTGGAACCCCTGGAGCTTATAGCCCTTGTTGAGGGTTAAAGTTTGGTTATTCAAATTGAGAATAAAGTTAACGCCACTGTCAGGAACCACCGTGACGGATCCACTTGCCAAAGCAAGACTGGTAACGTTAGCCGTGGGTGTCTCTGTTCCGTCGTCCAAGATCGTCACAATCACATTTGTCCCACCACCAAGGCTGGCTGCCGTTTGAACTGCGGTGGAGGTCAGGGCCTTCTCCACGGTCTTAAATGGCTGAGCGGGTGAAGTACCAAGGTTAGTAGTATCATTGCCAAGCGTTGGGTGTATGTAGAACTGGGCAGCCGGGGTC
>NZ_JANSJN010000186.1:0-2044 GCF_047462555.1 Synechococcus sp. B60.1 | reverse complement strand
GGCTACTACCAAATCTGGCTGGGGGCCAGCCCGCAAGGGGATCGCCTGGCCCAGCCGTTTCAGGATCGGGTGCACATCAGCCAGATCGTGCCGCTGATGAGAATTCTTCTGCAGGTCTACAAGCAGGAGCGCCACCCCCAAGAGCGCTTCGGCGACTATTGCCACCGGGTGGGGATCCCCTACCTGCAGGCCCAGGTGCAGCAGCTCTAGCAGGTCGGTGCTGGATTCTAGGGGATCCCTCAGAAGCGCGACCAGGCCCGCAGCCATTCCTGCAGCGCCTCTAGCCAGCCGGTGGGTTGGGGCGTCACGGCCTGCGGAGTTGGCTCTTCATCAACAGGCAACTTGACCTGACCAGGCAGCACCCTAAAGACCTGAATCGGCTTGGCCTCAGGGGAAGGCTTCAGAGCAAGGGGCTCCACCTGCAAGAACAAGTCCTGCGCTGCTCGATACACAGGTGCCGAGATCAACAGCCGCGAGTTCGGCCTCTCCTGGGGCTTTTTGGGGGGATCGAGGGGTTCAGCAAGGGATCCCAGCCAGGTGGCAAAACTCACTGCCTTGCCAAAGGCTGAAACTCGCCGCGGCTCTTGTGGGTCGATGTGGAGTAGGATCACTGGGCCATGGTGGATCCCGAGGGTAAGCCGGACCTCTGGGTAAGTGAGCTGTCGCAGAAACCTGTTCAGCTCCGCCACCGATTGCAAAAGCGCCAACCCCGCCTGCAGAGCCTGCCGTACTGCCCGTTCGGGTTGTCCCAAGCCAAACAGGGCCAGACTTCTCAGCCCGCTTTGGTTGGCCAACACTCCTTGGTATCGCTGTACCACCGACTCCATTTGGACGAAGTGGCGACCCAAAGTGTAAACAACATCGTAGGGAAAGTTCTCCTCGTCGAAATTGGCCGTCCCCCACAGCGAAGCGCAGAGAATGGCGGCGGTGGTCTGCTCGCCGATGGACTGAGCCTGCAGTTGATGCTGGGCCACCTCCACATCTGCCCTATCGAGCACCAGCCGCTGCAGCGTCACATCCCCGGTGATGCGGGTTTGACAGGCAAGGCGGATATGCACGGGGAGATCCAGCCGTTCGGCCAACTTCTTCTCAGCAGGGGTCATGCTACGGCAATTTTGGCTGCCCTCCAAAATCATGATCCGGCAGGTGGAGCAGGCGGCATTGCCGCCACAGGCATGGACATGGCGCACCCCGGCCTGCAGTAGGTTTTCCAAGATCGTGAGCAGGGGATTGGCCTCAAAGGTGAGGTTATCGGGGTAGCAAGTGATCCGCATAGTTGGGTGCCGGCAAACCGTTCTTGGACGCCTAAAGCCTGTACGTTCCTGACCTGGATTTGGATACCCCTTTTCAGCTAGAAACCGCAGGAGCCCCGCGCTCTGGCGTAGCCGTTCGCGAAGCGGGACGGAGTCCTCGCGTCCGGAGGAATGCAAGAAGCCAGACAACAATGTAGCATCTGATGAGATAGAATGGGAGCATGACCCAAGCCCTGACCATCTCCTGCAAGCTCAAGGTGTCTGTGTCGCAAGCCGCCAAGCTGGATGCGACGCTAGACGCTTTTGCACAAGCCTTGAACTGGGTGAATGAGAACACACCGGAGAAGATAGTCAACGCCGTTAAGCTCCAATCTCTCTGCTACCGCGAGATCCGTACCCGCTTCGGGCTATCCAGCAACCTGGCACAACAGGTGTGCAGGCGGGTTGCAGGCTCGCGCAAGGTTGCCCGGCAAAAGAATCGTCCGGTCAAAGCCTTCAAGGGCGGCTTTGTGACCTTTCGCGCTAGCGGGACGGAGTCCTTTGACGCTCGCACCTTTTCTTTTCGGCAAAAAGACTGGACGGTGTCGCTGACCAACGTCGAGGGGCGGGAACGCTTTGAGTTGGCAATTGGCAACTACCAACTGCAGGGCTACTAGAAGCCCGCTCCGTACCGCTTAGCGGTCGGAGCCGGGTAGTTTACGGGTGAATGTTGGCGCTGTTCTCGACAACAGGCCGCTGCTGTGCTTTCAAGGGAGCGAATGATAGAGTACCTGTCTCTTATACACAAAATA
>NZ_JANSJN010000185.1:0-2052 GCF_047462555.1 Synechococcus sp. B60.1 | reverse complement strand
AGCCCCCAGGCTATATCCCGCCAGCAGATCGCTGGGCCAATTCAACCCCAAGTAGGCCCGGCTGAAACCAATGAGGAGTAGGATCCCCAGCACGCCGCCCCCGATCCAGCGCCGCTGAGCAGGATAATACCTTGCCAGCAGATAGCCCAACAGACCGTAGATTGCCGTTGCTGCGATGACCTGTCCACTGGGAAAGCTGTGGCCTGTCTCCGACAGGATGGGATCCCAAAGATCTGGTCGGGGGCGAGAAAAGGTAGGCTGCAGGATCCCGGCAATCACGGCAGCTCCTAAGGCTGCAACCAACAGCCCCCCTGCCGTTCGTCTTTGTTGGCTGCGCCAGAGCAAAACCCATCCACAGGCGGTCAAGCTCACCAGCCCAATCGGATGCCCTAACCCCCACCCCACCCAGGCTAGGGGATCCGGCCAAGGGCTGGCCCGGCGCAGCCATTGCAAAATCCATACATCGATGGCTTGACTGGAGGGCGCCAGTCCTTGCAAAGCCAGAGTCAGTCCCCAGAGGGCCAGAGCCGAGCCGAGGATCCCGCCCAGGCCAACGGTTGTGCTCAGCAGGGTCAGGCTCGGCGAGATCCGCCTTACCCAGAAGATGGCGAGCTTTTCGGCGGAGTTGGGTTTCCGCACAGGTGGTGCAATCACGGTCAGTCCCCCTGGGATCACCTCGATCTGGACGGGGGTTGTGCCCACCACTTCTCCATCGACGACCACCTTTTGGAGTGGGGTTGCCTCAACCCGGATGCGGGAAGCTTTGAGGGTGAGAATCCCGTTCAGTTTCGGCACCTGCTTGGCCAGAGAGGCCCCCAACAGATGCACCATATCCCCGAGGGATTGCACCCGTCGCGCCAAAGTCTGGGACAGCCTGCCTGAATTGGGGTCATCCTGGCCGCGCACCACCGTCACATCCAGTTGCCCATCCGTCGGATTGACACGCCCACGGCCCTGGGCAAGCACAGAGGTGGCCGGTGCAGCATTGGCAATGGTCAGGGCAGTGGCTTGCAAGTGCTGCAGCTCGGCTCCATCCACTTGGAGCGTCACTTGAAAGGGTTGCTGGTTCGCCAGTTGTTGTAACCCCGCCAGCAAGTAGGCTAGCGATCCCAAGCGACTTTTCAATTCGCGGCTGGCACGTTCGACCGTTTCCGCTTCAAACCCGATCCCGGCCAGCAGGATCATCGGCTGCCCATTGCAGCGAGCGGCATCCATCACCCGTGTCGATCCGGCCAAGATTAGATCGCAAGCCCTTTCCAAATCAGTTGGGATCCCCAGCGCCGCGGCAAAAGCATTGGCCGTACCGCGCGGGATCACCCCCAGGGGAATGCCGGAGCCAAACAGTACCCCGGCCACGGCTGAAACCGTGCCATCGCCACCAGCAGCGATGATCAGATCAGGCCGGGCGGCCAGGGCCTCTTCTGCCAGGCTTTTGGCATCGCGCCCCGGTTCAGTCAGCAACACCTGCAGGCGGATCCCGACGGATAGGCGTTGCCGCAATAGGGCCAGTTGTTGAGTTTCATCCCCTTGGCCAGCAATGGGGTTGAAGATCAAATAGCCCAGGCGTTGCTCCGCCAACGAGAGCAGCAGCGCTCGAGCAGTGGGCACATTCAGCGCCAACGGAAGATTTGCCTCTTGGCAATCTTGGACCAACTTTGTCAACCCAGCCGGATCTGCTGCCGCATCCCAGAGGGCAATGACGGCTTGGGTACTATCCTCAAAAAGTTGAGCATGCCATTCTGCTCTACAGGCAACGGTTTTGACCGTCAGCCTGGGGTGTTGGGTCAAATGGGCGGCTAGGGATCCCTCGACAATCCAGCAAAACCGCGAGACCAGGGCGCGCTGCTGTGTGAGCAGCTCGAGCAAGTCGGCTTCTTGGTCGGCTGCTGCTGAGATCAGGATCCCGGGTTTCATGGGCCAACTCGAAAAATGGCACCCCAAATAGGATGCCAGGTGCTCAGAGGCATTAGGCAAGAGTTAGGAGGATTCTTGCGGCACTTCTGCACTTTGATCCGCTCCAACAACCCCAGGCCGGCCCTTTCGGATCTGTCT
>NZ_JANSJN010000184.1:0-2089 GCF_047462555.1 Synechococcus sp. B60.1 | reverse complement strand
AACAACAAAGGCGCCACCGGCTACGGCGTGCGCACCCTGGTGGAGTGGGTCTTGGCGCGGCAGGCTGCAGCCACCTCCCCCTAGCCTGGTTGCTTGCTATTGTTCTCCGCTCCCAAGGTTCTGCTTGTTGCGGCAGTGAGATTGCCCACAATCGCTTCTTGACCCTAGCAGCTTATGATCGAGATGTTGCTAGGCGCCGGCAGTTTACAGGATCCCTCCTTAGGCTTTGTTGAAAACAGTGTTGCTACTCGTAAGGGGAGTAGAGCTTCCCAAGCCTTGCTTGGGTCAACAGCAAGAACTCTAGACCGACCCTAATTGAAAGTCACAGTAGCTGGGTTAAGGAATGAAAGTCACAGTAGCTGGGTTAAGGGAAGTTACTGGCGGCGCCCCACTGCTGAAGAGAGTAACTGGGGGATTTGTGTAAGTTGCCGCCACTGGACTGATCTGTTCCACAGATACAGAAACCACGCAGGAGGAATTCGGAGCCAGAGTTCCACCTTGAAGGGCAATCGTGGTTGAAGGAATTGCTGGTTGTGTTAAGGAAGCAGGAATGCTGGGGTTTGCCTTGAGCTCGCCACCACACGTATTTAAAGTAACTGCATTCACTTCAGTAATTCGCAAACCACCTGGCAAAGCATCTATAAAGCTGAGTCCAGACAAAGGTACAGGAGCATTGTTGGTGATGGTAAAGATAACGGCTACAGTGCCGCCTGCTGTTGCTGTGCTAGGGCTAAACTCTTTGGTAAAGGTTGGAGGAGGAACTTGGTTTACGGTTAGGCTGACAGGTGCGCTTTGAGCGGCAGGAGCCTGGTTGCTGGTGAGCGTTGTGGCAGGGTTCGTGTAAGTGCCCACGTTTGCAGCAACCACCTGAACGCTTATCAAGCAGCTTGAATTGGGACTAAGCTGGCCACCGGTCAGAGAAATAAAGCTTCCATTTGCAGGGGCGCTTGCAGTTCCCCCACAGGTATTGTTGAGGTCAGGAGCGGCAGCAACGGATAGCCCTGCCGGCAAGATTTCCGCAAAGCTGAGGCCGGTCAGTTGGATGCCGGAGTTGTTGGTGATCGAAAAACTTAAAGTAACAGGAACACCTGCCGAAGTCGTGCTCGGACTAAAGCTCTTGTTAAAGGTTGGAGGAGCCAAGGGGGCCGGAGGCAACCCAACAATGCTGGGAGAAGGGTTGGGGCTGGGCAAGGGTGGGATCGTCGGCGCCGAGACGGGAGGGGGCACGAGAGGGCTGGGCTGGGTTGGGGGAGCAGCTCCAACGGGAGGAGTAGCCGGCACTCCCACGCCAGTTCCGCCGGGTTCTACACTTGGGTTTTGCACAGGAAAGATCGGCCCAGGTATAAAGCTGGTTGCATTCTTATCCTTCGCCTGTTGGCAAGCCGTCAGCAAACCAACACAGAGGCAAGCCAAAACCCCAGCCAGCTTTCCGGTTTTCATTCCCTCATCCTCCTGACCTTAAATCTCTCGCAGCAGTTAAACACTGCCCTTAGCCAGCTTCACGCTAGGTAGCCTGAGCGCGTGCCTCTAATCTTAGGGCTTGGCCAAACGAATCGCGAATGACCAGGATCACCAAAACCCTTTCTCCGGCAAAAACGTTGGCATTGTAGGCCACCAGATCAGCCGGGAAGGTAAAGCCATTGGTGAGGGTGATCCCGTCGGTTCGGTCGGCGTAGCTGTTGCCTCGGCCTATGAGCGTATTCCTAAACTGCTCGATGGCTGTCGGCAAGAAAATGCTGGTAATATCTGTGCCGCGGCTGATGTTGAAAAACTGCAGCTCTACGCTGGCAATGACCCCTGGCACCAACAAGCCGCGCAAGGTAACTGTTACAAAAGCGGATCCCACTGGGGGAATCACAGCAGGGTTTGCCGGGGTAGAGAGCAAAAGGTTGAATTCCCCAGCTGGCCGCAAGCTGGGTGGATCCGGCAGGTCAGGCTGAATGGGTGGCGGCGTGATGGGGGCAAAGTCTGGCCCAGGGCGGAAGGTGATGGGTGTGAGGTTGGGCGAGATGGTGGGGGCCACGGCCACGGGAGGAGGCGTGGATCCATTGGCGGTCAAGAGGGGTGGCAAGCCGCCCGTGGTCTCGCT
>NZ_JANSJN010000183.1:0-2096 GCF_047462555.1 Synechococcus sp. B60.1 | reverse complement strand
CCCCCGCCCCCCCCCGCCCGGCCCGCGCCGGGGCGTCGGCCCCGGAGTTCGACGAGGCGTAGCCACCGGGGTGGGAGTAGGTGTCGGTACCGGAGTTCGAGTAGGCGTCGCCACCGGGGTGGGAGTGGGTGTCGGTGCCGGAGTTCGAGTAGGCGTTGCCACTGGAACGGGAGTAGGTGTCGGTGCCGGAGTTGGAGTAAGTGTCGCCACCGGTGTGGGGGTGGGAACGGGCTCGAGGGTAGGTGTCGGGGTGACTGCGGCGGTAGGGATCGGCTCCGGTTCTTCCTGGGTATCGCGGGTTGCTGGGCGCGGCCAGAGCAAAAACGCGGCCAACAAAGCCACAGCGCCTCCCCCAGCCAAGACCCACTTGAGGCTGCTGCCAGAAGGCTGGAGAACCGTTGGGGGGGCAGCTCGCGGCAGGGGGCGGGTGCGGGGGGTATCCGTCCGTGGTGGGACGGGGGGATCCTGAGGAGGAGCAGCCGGACGAGTGTTGCTGGCTGGGATGACTGTAGAGGGCGTTTTGGCAGTTTCGCCTGCAGCTTGAGAGGAGGGATCCGGCGCAGCTTCTGCCGAGGTAGTTGAGGGGAGAGGTGCCCGCTCGGTGATGTAGTAGGGGATCCCTACCCCTGGAGGGGAGGCCGGCTCCTCTTCAATGAGATCCAAATCCTCATCGCGGATATCTTCAAAGGCTCCAGCAGTTGATCCTGTATTGCTGGTGGTTTCGATTGGCGGCCTGGGAATAGAAGAAGGTGGAGCATGGCCTTGAGCCTTGGCACCGCTGGTGGGAAGAATCACGGTACTGGCCTGGCTGCTGGAGAGTTGAGTGGCTACCGTCAGCTCATAGGCTTGCAGCAGCCGCTCCCCTAGCTCCTGCATCGTCTGCGGCCGCTCGTCTGGGTTTTTCTTGAGGCAATCCATCACCACCGCTGCCACCGCAGGTGGGATTGGCTGCGGGGTTGTTGCCGAGGTGAGCTCAATCGGGTTTTCGTAGCAATGGGCGTGGATCCAACTGTGCAGAGTGTCGGTTTCCAATTGAAAGGGCATGGATCCCGTCAGCATCTCGTAGAGCACCACCCCCAGGGAGTAGATGTCTGAGCGGGCATCCAGAGACTTGCCCCGTATCTGTTCAGGAGAGGCGTAGCGAGCAGTGCCGATAAATCCGCCCCCCTTTTGGGTGCCCAGGCTAAGGGTGTGATCCGCCAAGGTTTTGGCTGCGCCGAAGTCCAGGATTTTCACCTGCCCTTCGGGCGTGATGATGATATTGGAGGGTTTGATATCCCGGTGGATGACGCCCTTGCCATGCGCATAGGCAAACGCGTCCAGGATTTGGCGGAAGTACTTGCGGATGCTTTCTAAGGGGAGAGGTCCGGCCCTGAGGATTTCGGAGAGGGGTTTGCCCTCGACATATTCCATGACGAGATAGAGGGCATCCGGCTCCTCGATGTAGTCGTAGAGGGTGACGATGTTGGGATGGGATAGGCGGGCCAGCACACTGGCTTCGGCGGCGAAGCGCTCCCGAACTTCGGGCTCTTGCGCAAGGTAAGGACTAATCGCCTTTATCGCCACCAGGCGGTCGAGCTTTTTCTGGCGGGCGAGATAGACCACCCCCATGCCGCCCTGGCCCAGCGTCTGCAAAATCTCGTACCGCTCTAAATAAGGCACCTGCATAGCCTATGCCGTGGGCGAAAGAAGGCTCTGGCGTAAAGTCTGAATGGCCACCTCCAGATGTGCTTTTTCGCTGCCCCAGCCCCATGAGAGCCGTACAGCCCGTACTGCTTCTTCTGGCGATAGCCCTATTGCCTGCAGGACATGCGAGGGATGCCCACTTCCCGAACTGCACGCCGATGTGCCCGATGCACATACCCCAGCCAGATCCAGATGAATAAGTAGCAGGTCGTCCGCCTTCTCCGGCGGTAGATAAAAGTTCAGTATACCGGGATGGCTCCCTTCCAGGGTAGGAACGCCATTGATGCGTGCCTCAGGAAGGAGAGCCTGTAAGAGCGTCAGCGCATGAGCTTTGAGGGTAGAGAGGTGTTTGAGATAGAGATCTTTTTGCTGGTAGGCCTTTTTTAGAGCGAAGGCCATACCTGCGATGC
>NZ_JANSJN010000182.1:0-2121 GCF_047462555.1 Synechococcus sp. B60.1 | reverse complement strand
AGGGGGAGGAAACTGGGGCGGCAGCAGGGCCACGTAGTAGGTAACGGTCTTGGCCACCGCGTTCCCCTCTGGATCTGTGAAGGTGTAGGCCTCCTGTAGCGTCAGGGGGTCGGGCTGGCCGGGCAGGGTCAGAAGCTGGTAGTCGGTCAGGCCGGTTTCCTCGCGCAACTCCCGCCGGGCTGCGGCCAGGTCGCTTTCGCCCTCATCTTTGTGCCCTTTGGGGAAGGCCCAATGCCCTTTCTGGTGCTGGATGAGCAGGTAGAGGTGGGATCCCTGGGCGGGCGGGAGGGGCAGCACCGGGATCACGCCGTAGGCAGCATCGGTCAGCATGAGAGCTAGTCTCCAAAGAGTTTGATGGCAGGTGGCCTGGGATCAAAAACCTCGTTGGGATCCACCCGCGGGCGCTCCACCCCTTGCAGGGGCGAGAGAGGGCGATCGGTGTCGAATTGAAAGAGATAGATCGGCAACTGGCTGCTCCCTAAAGGCAAGAAGGCCAAGGTATCGATCTGGGTGAGGGCATTGCGGCTGGCCGGTCGGGTGAGGTTAAAGGCAGCGATGCGGTCTTCTAGGGGGGTCTCTGCGGCAGTGCGTCTGCCCAGGCCAATGCTAAATTGCTGATTTCCCTGCTCGTCCACTCCCAAAACCTGGACCTCTCCCAGCTCGACTGAGGGACTGCTCTCCGGCAGACCGGCCACCACCGGCGGTGCATCCAGCGGCGGCTGTGAGGGCAAAAAGCGCAACTGCACCCCCTCCGGCAGAAGGCGATAGTCCTGGTAGTCGTGCCGGATGGCAAGGGATCCCCTGAACACGCGGCGGGTCAGGCCCTCCAGCGTCCAAAACCCATAGCCCACATTGATGCGGCTGCTCTCCGGCAGCCAGTAACGGGTGCCTCCCTGGGGAGCAGGCACTGCCGTAAACCCCATGAGGACATAAGCCTGCCCCCACACCCCTGACAAAAACAAGAGCACCTGCCGCGGCAGCCCTGACTCTGGCTCCAGCCACAGCTCCCGCAGCTGGCCCTCCTGCAGGGGCTCTAGGCGCAAGTGCTGGACAGGGGATCCCGCCAGATCTGCTCGTTCTGAGGAGACGACGCGGTAGCGGCTAGGATCAGCCTCTAGCTCAAAACTTACCGAGGGCAGGAGCGCTTCGGGCCGGCTCACGTACACCGAATACAGCTTGAGCAGGTCCGATTGGTTCACCACCTCCAGTTGCCGCGAATCCAACAGGCGAATGCGATCCCCCTCGGCTACCCACGCCTGCCAACTGCCGTCACGGCGGCGGAGCACATCCAGGGTGGCTGTGAAAGTTTGGGATCCCTCCACCCGCACCTGCTGGCGGTACTGCAAGTTGGGCAGAGGCGGCAACTGCTTCAGGGCAGCGTTGTAGCGCCCTAGCCAAACTTGGGGATCCAGCTCGGCGCTTGGGGAAGAAGCGGGATCCAACTGGGCCAAGGCCGGATCTGCCGCCTGTAGGGCAACCAGCCCCGTTAGCAGGAACACCACTCCGCTGAGATAGCCCCCGCGGGATCCCTGCCGTCGCCACCCTCTCAGTTTGGACTGTCTGGGCGACATTAGCTTACCTCGGCTTGCCCTGCTAAATTGAGAGGCTCCCCAGCAGGGATCCCTCCTGCCCGGACGCCTACTCGATGGAAATAGACTGGGGGCCTTGGGTGGGGGCGGGTGAATCCTCCACCCTCAAGCCCTGGGACTCCAGCCAACTGCGCAGCGGATCTTGCTTGATATCCAAGCCCAGCAGGCCGCTCAGGAAGCCCCCGCAGAAGACAACGGGGTTGCTCAAAAAGGTCTTCCAGACCTCGTTGTTGGTGAACATAGCCAACATGCCAAACCCTTCCCTATCCTAGCAGGGCCAAGCTAGACGGCAATTAACTTCTGGCGATCTATGCTTTGCAGGACATTGAAGATGTTGCTGCCAAGGCGCTGGAACTCCTTGCCGCTTTTGTCAGCAAAATGGAGTACCCAGGGAAGCCTGCAGGCTTGGAATCCACTGGCAGGATGAAGTTGAGAAAGGTGATAAGTCTGTACAGCCAAGACCTCCAAAGGCGTACTGCCATATTCGTGGACAACTCGCAGGGGCCTTGCGCTGCCAATAGAGCCTGCGCCT
>NZ_JANSJN010000181.1:0-2138 GCF_047462555.1 Synechococcus sp. B60.1 | reverse complement strand
CAGGTCGATGTTGAGGGCCCGCACCGCCATTGCCTCGCGGCCATCGTAAAACACCGAATCTTTGAAGGGCACGCGATAGCACTGGTCGCCGACTACTCGGATCAGCTCCATCTGGTTGCTGTTGGGATGGTTGCCACCGAGTAGGGTGCTGTTGGGGCAGGAGGTTGAGGCCCTGGGCAATACCCACTCGTTGATCTTCTTGCGGGGCTGGAGTCTGATCAGCTTCAAGTCATCCAGCTCCTCCAAGTTGCAGCCGGAATTTCTGGGATCGCACAGGGCTCGATAGGTTGCCTCCGGTACCCAACTCTCACCATCAAATGGCTTATATGCACCCCTCCGCTCGCTCTCCAGATCATCCTTGTCGTCGAAAAAGTCAGTGTTTTTTTCGGTCGTGTCAGGGAAAATGTAGCGCAGCGGCAGGTAGAAGCGGTTCCACTCCTCAGGGTTATCCAGCTTGCCCTTGCGGCTGGCTTCGATGTCCTTCCAAAGGATCAGAGCTTCTGGATCAGGTTTGCTACCAGTGGCTTTATCCCGGATACGCAGAATGTTGTCGGCCAGCATGCCCAACATGCAGCCCGCCGTCTGCAGCGTGGTCTGGTCGGCCAGGCTGAGCTGATCGACGGGGGTGCCTCTGTTAACTGTGTCGATCACCCGCCGCAGCTCGGAGAAGTTGCCAAAGGCGGTGATGAACGGATCCGGGTGGATGCGGCCCGCCTCCTGCCTGGGCGGATAGGCCCCGTCGGGGTCACCGGCAAAATTGGCCAGATTGGTTAGCGCCGTCCACAGGGGCGTCCCAGGCCGCAGCCAATCTTGCATCGGCGCAGGGTCATATTCCCAGACGTTGGTGCCCTGGCCGGTGAAGAAGTTGATGCCCAGTTGATTGGTCTGATCGCCGGCGGGGAAGGTGGAAGCCCGCTGCAAGCTCCAAGGGGTGCCGGGGTGGGCCACCGTGGCCAGGCAGGCGATGGGGAAGCGCCCATCTTGGTAGCTGTAGTGGTAAACCGCCGTGGCCTGAACCGCCGCCGGGTTATCCCGCAGGGTTAGGCGTTGCCGCGCCTCGTTGCTGATGAAAATGGCCTGTAGCTTGGTGGGATCAGGATCAGGATCATTGGGATCACCAGGGGGCACCAGCGGCAAGGGCAAAGAGTCGGTGCGGGTCAGCTCCAGGCGCTGCCCCACGATCACCCGCAGGCCCTCCACACGGGCCCGCCGCTCCCAGTAGCCATCCAGCCCCACCTCGGCAAGTGCGCCTGCGGGTGGGTTGTCTTCGGTGAGGGATTCGCCCAGCTCATTTTTGGCCTCAGGCGGGATTGTGTCACCTGCCCTGGCGTTGAACTTTTCGGCAAAGGTGGGCACGTTGCAGCCATTCTGCGGGTCAGGCGTCACGGGCGGACGCTCGTAGCTGGCCTTGGGCCCAAAGCGATTGTCGGCCCGATAGACATCGTCCACGTAGGGCGGGCAGACTTGGTCGGAACCGGACTGAAAACCGCCGGCCTTGATCCGGCCGGGGTTGGGCTCCCGTTTGGCGTTGAGGGGAGAAGCCGCCCATCCCGCTGCATCTGCGGCATAGGATCCGCGGGTGCGTATGCGGCCGAAAAGGTGGAGCTCCAGCGGATCCAGGGCCACACTCTCCGGCTCTACCGTGTTTTGCACCGAGTCAAAGTTCAGGTTGTTCAGCTTGGCCAACACACTCGGCGCTACGTCTTGCTCGCCGGAGTGCACATCGAAAATCAGGGTATCGCTCACCTGCTGGCCGGCGTAGCCAATAGCCCCTGCCACCAGCTCTCCGAAGGCAGTAATCTCCGAGTTATCTACAGGCATGTAGAAACAGGATTGCTCCGAGCTGATGGTGAAAGCCCGGAACAAGTTGTTGGGGGCATAGCGGAAGAAAAGGCTGCCGCCGGCGTAGATGGCGCCGTTCCAGTTGTAGCCGGGGGTGAAGAAAAACTCTAGGTCGCCACGGCTGAAGGCCCCCCACTTGTTGAGGAGATCCCGCTTCCGATCCTGCTGGAATTGCAAAGCCGAGATGGCGCGGGTGGTGGAGTCGGCGCCTTGAATGGGCAAGGTGACGGCAAAGACCTGGAAAGGCTTGTACAGCGCCGATCCCGCCTGGAACCAGTCTCCCACCTTGGGGTTGG
>NZ_JANSJN010000180.1:0-2157 GCF_047462555.1 Synechococcus sp. B60.1 | reverse complement strand
AGTGTACTGGGGAAAGGCTAAGCTTTGGCATGATTCTAAGTGCATTGTCTCATGCGGCGGTGCACCTCTAGAAATTGAAAAGGGGCGAGGTTAACCCTATGTGGCCAACGGAAGGTCGGCAACGGGCCATCATCGAGGCGGTGACGCCGGAAATCGACGGTGGGCGCTACGCCATCAAGCGAACGGTGGGGGAGTACGTGGTGGTGGAGGCGGACATCTTCGCCGATGGCCACGACCAACTCTCGGCGGTGCTCAGTTTTCGCCAGGCCGGGGCAACAGACTGGGAGGAGCTCTTCATGGAGCCCATCGGCAACGACCGCTGGCGGGCCCAATTTCAGGTCACACAAATTGGCCAAGCCTTTTACCGCATCTTGGCCTGGGTGGATCCTTTCCAAACCTGGCAGCAGGATCTGCACAAGCGGGTGGCTGCCGAGCAGGATGTGGCGGTGGAGCTGTTGATCGGGGCGGAGCTAGTGGAGCGGGCCGCCCAGGCTCAAAGCGGGGATCTGGCGGCAAAGCTGCGCAACTACGCCCAAATGCTCCGCCAAGGCGGGGATCCGGCTATCGAGATCGCCCTTTCCCCAACCCTGGGATCCCTGATGCAGCTCTACGGCGAGCGCCGCTTCGTCACCGCCTACCCGGAGCGACGGGTTTGGGTGGATCCGGAGAAGGCCCGCTTCAGCACCTGGTACGAGCTGTTTCCCCGCTCCTGTGGCCCTGACGAGCACACCCACGGCACCTTCCAGGATGTGATCGCTCGCCTGCCGCTGCTTGCCGAGATGGGCTTCGATGTGCTCTACCTGCCCCCCATCCACCCCATCGGGCGCACCTTCCGCAAGGGCAAAAACAACTCTATGACGGCAGAGCCGGAGGATGTGGGCTCTCCCTGGGCCATTGGCGGGCCAGAAGGCGGGCACAAGGCCATCCATCCGCAACTGGGATCCCTGGAGGATTTTCATCGCTTGGTGGCGGAGGCCAAAAAACTCAACATCGATATCGCCCTGGACATCGCCTTCCAGTGCTCGCCGGATCACCCCTATGTGAAAGAGCACCCGGAATGGTTTAGAAAGCGGCCCGACGGCACCATTCAATATGCGGAGAACCCGCCCAAGAAATATCAAGACATCTACCCCCTCGACTTTGAGACGGAAAACTGGCAGGCCCTCTGGGAGGAGTTAAAAAGCGTTATCGAATACTGGATCGACCAGGGAGTCACCATCTTTCGGGTTGATAATCCCCACACCAAGGCTTTTGGCTTTTGGGAGTGGTGCATCGGCCAGATCAAGGCCAAGCACCCGCAGACAATCTTTTTGTCTGAAGCCTTCACCCGCCCCAAACTGATGAAATCCTTGGCCAAGCTGGGCTTCACCCAGTCTTACACCTATTTCACCTGGCGCAACGACAAGTGGGGCCTGACGGAGTACTTCACCGAGCTCACCCAAACCCCGATGCGGGAGTACTATCGCCCCAACCTCTGGCCCAACACGCCGGACATTCTGAACGAGTTCTTGCAAAAGGGGGGACGCCCGGCTTTTATGCTGCGCCTCATCCTGGCGGCCACGCTGGGGGCCAGCTACGGCATCTACGGCCCCGCCTTTGACCTCTGCGAAAACCGTCCCCTCCGCCCCGGCAGCGAAGAGTATCTGGACTCGGAAAAATACCAAATCCGCCACTGGGATCTGGACACACCGGATAACTTGCGGCCTCTGATCGCGCAGGTGAACCGGATCCGACGGCAAAACCCGGCTTTGCAAAGCGACTGGAGCTTGGTGTTTCACCCCACCGACAACGAGGCCCTGATCTGCTACTCCAAGCGCACCTTTGATGGCAGCAACCGCATCTTGGTGGCGGTCAATTTGGATCCGTTTCACATTCAATCCGGCTGGGTCACCCTCAACCTGGGGGCTTTGGGTTTGGAACACTGGCAAACTTTCAAGGTGATCGACCTCTTGGACGGCCAGCAGTATTCCTGGCAGGGATCCACCAACTACATCAAGCTGGATCCCTGGACGATGCCAGCCCACATTTTTCTCATCGAAAGCTGAAGATCCCGACAACAGCAGTACAGTAAACTACCCGGCTCCGACCGCTAAGCGGTACGGAGCGGGCTTAAGCGCTACGCGCCGCTGACGCGAACGGTAGCCCTGCAGTTGGCAA
>NZ_JANSJN010000179.1:0-2166 GCF_047462555.1 Synechococcus sp. B60.1 | reverse complement strand
TACATCCAGAATCAGTCAGAGGGTGCTATCCATCCCCACCGTATAGACGGTGGGGAATTCCGCACCTTACGTTAAACCAGGTGAAAACACCTTGCCGCTGATCCAAGCGCTTCGCGCCGCCGGCGCGCTTGCGACAGCGTTGCGTAGCAATAACGACGTAGAGAAACGTTTCGTTGCTATTTGAATTGAAATGACCATAATCCCTGAGCCGATAGAGCTGCCGCTGCGCTCGCCCCAACGAGCAGTTTTATGGATCGTCCATTTATTGATCCCCGTGACAGAATGGCCCTAGAGGCGGGGATTGAGGTCGCACATGGCTTGGGCAGTTGGCCAACACTTGCAGGGGGGGCGCTACCGCGTCGAGGCCGTTTTGGGGGAAGGGGGCTTCGGCATCACCTACCGAGCCTGGGATAGCGTCCGCGCTGACTATGTGGTTATCAAGGTCTTGAACGACAGCCTCCGCGAGGATCCCGACTATCCTCACCTTCAGCAGAACTTCATGAACGAGGCGCTACAACTAGCTCGCTGCCACCATCCCCACGTGGTGAAGGTGGAAGAGGTGATCTGGGAGCAAGATCGCTGGTGCATTGTGATGGAGTACATTCGCGGCCAGACTCTGCACCAGCTTTTGCGCCAAAAGGGATCGTTGCCTCTGCCGGAAGCCCTGCGCCTGACGCGGGAGGTGGGATCCGCCCTCATGGCCCTGCACGAACAGGGGATCCTGCACCGCGATGTGAAGCCGGCCAACATCCTAGTACGGGAGAGATCTGGGCAGGCGGTGTTGATCGACTTTGGCCTGGCGCGGACTTACACGCAGGGGCTCATCCAACGCCACACCTCCTATGGCACCGATGGCTACGCCCCCCTGGAGCAGTACGACAGCCTGCGCCGCCGCGGCGCCTTCACCGATGTCTACGCCTTGGCCGCCACCCTCTACACCCTGCTGACAGGGATGGTGCCCTTGTGCGCGCCGGTGCGGGCTACAGGCCGTCAGTTGGATCCCCCCCGCAGCCTCAACCCCAGTATTCCTGAAGAGGTGGAGGCCGCCATCCTCAAAGGGATGGCTCTCCACCCCGAGGATCGCCCGCAAACGGTAGCCGAGTGGCTGGCTCTGCTGCCGGCAGAGAAGCAGCCAGCTACCTTTGAGCCCGCCATCCGCACTCAAGAGCTGCGGGAACTGGAACGGCTTCTGGTCCAGCAGCAACCTCAAGATGAGCTGGAGCAGCTCCTGGCCCAGCACTCGGCAGAAGAGCTGGAGCGCCTGGTGGCACCCCCTACCCCTGCCACAGCAAAAAGGGAGGCAGGCTCCAGATCCCCAATTTTCCCTAAGGTCGGTCGAGAGGGATCCCTGCCTGCAACCCCCTCCTGGCCCGACTGGGTGGGAGAAGCGGCTCCTGCCCTGCAAGGGCTGTGGGATCGGCTGCAGGCCGGCCAGTGGGGGGAAGCCGATCGCTGGACGACGGCTTTGCTGCTTAAACTCAGTGGGCGCTCCCAGGTGGGCTTTTTCGATCCCAAGGATGTTGAAGCTTTCCCCTGCCCGATGCTGCGGCTAATCGACCAACTTTGGACGCAGGCCAGCCATGGACGCTTTGGCTTTACCGTCCAGAAGCAGCTCTGGCAGGAGTGTGACTCGGAGAAAAGGGGAGGGCTCAGCTCGAGATCCTTCTCGGCCTTGCCCCGCGAAGCGTGTATGGGAGAGAAAGTGGGCTGGCAGATCCAGGGCCGCTGGCTGGAGTACGGGGAGCTCAAAACCAACTTGGAAGCGCCCAAGGGCCATCTGCCGGTAGGCTTTTTCTGGGGCTACTCAGGTGGCTTACGCGCAGCGCTGCTGATGCTGGATCGGGCGGTACTGAAAAAGTTCAAAGCCTGCCTGTAAAAAACTCTTCTCTCCCTGGGATAGCAAACGGCGAAAAAAGGTGAGAGTGTCCGCACCTCTCCTCAAGGAATCGAGGAGGATTCCTGAGCACTCCCTCCTTTCTCCAAAAGGGAAGCTGCCCGAGGGTCTTCACGAACAGCCAGCCCCAGGTGAATCAGCGCTGTCTCAACAGTATTGACCTGCTCTGCTAGAGCTTTCCACCCTCTTGCTTTTACACCGTAGCGCTTGCCAAAGTAAGCCCGAGCAGCTGCAAAGGAAGCAAAAGATTTTTTGAGGGTCGCTGCTGTCCA
>NZ_JANSJN010000178.1:0-2182 GCF_047462555.1 Synechococcus sp. B60.1 | reverse complement strand
AGGCCCGTGGTTGGCTTGCCAACTGCAGGGCTACCGTTCGCGTCAGCGGCGCGTAGCGCTTAAAGCCCGCTCCGTACCGCTTAGCGGTCGGAGTCAGGTAGTTTACTTTCGGTGATAGAATCACAGCACGCTAGGAGTGTCTGGGGGTTTTGCCCCAGGCTGAGATTACATCCTCAGAACCTGATCTGGGTCATACCAGCGTAGGAAAGCGAGCACTGGAGTTGACAACATGCGCAGCGAATGGGTTGCCCGTCGGCGTGGGCAAGCAAATGTAACGCAAATGCACTTTGCCCGGCAGGGCGTGATTACAGAAGAGATGGACTACGTGGCTCGGCGGGAAAACCTGCCACCGGAGCTGATCCGCTCAGAGGTGGCGCGGGGCCGCATGATCATCCCTGCCAATATTCATCACACCAACCTAGAGCCGATGTGCATCGGGATCGCCTCCCGCTGCAAAGTCAATGCCAACATCGGCGCTTCCCCCACTTCCTCTGGATTGGCCGAGGAGCTGGAAAAGCTGAAATTGGCCATCAAATACGGCGCCGATACCGTTATGGATCTGTCCACCGGCGGCGGCGACTTGGACGAAATTCGCACGGCCATTATCCAAGCTTCTCCGGTGCCCATTGGCACGGTGCCGATCTACCAGGCCCTGGAAAGTGTGCATGGCAATGTCGAAAAACTCTCGGCAGAGGATATCTTGCATATCATCGAAAAGCAGGCCCAGCAGGGGGTGGACTACATGACCATCCATGCCGGGATCCTGATCCAACACTTGCCGTTGGTGCGCAACCGTCTAACCGGAATTGTCTCTCGCGGAGGCGGGATCCTGGCCCGTTGGATGTTGGCCCACCACAAGCAAAATCCGCTCTACACCCGCTTCCGCGACATCATTGAGATCTTCAAAAAATACGATGTTTCTTTTAGCCTGGGCGATGCTTTGCGACCCGGATGTCTGCACGATGCTTCTGACGAGGCCCAGATGGCGGAGTTGAAAACCCTGGGACAGTTGACCCGCCTGGCCTGGGAACACGATGTGCAGGTGATGGTGGAAGGGCCTGGGCACGTGCCGATGGATCAAATTGAGTTTAACGTGCGCAAGCAAATGGAGGAGTGCGACGAGGCTCCTTTCTACGTTTTGGGGCCGCTGGTAACCGATATTGCCGCCGGCTATGACCACATCAGCTCTGCCATTGGGGCGGCCTTGGCCGGCTGGTACGGGGCAGCGATGCTCTGCTACGTAACCCCCAAAGAACACCTGGGCTTGCCCAATGCCGAGGATGTGCGCAACGGCCTCATTGCCTACAAAATTGCCGCCCACGCTGCCGATATTGCCCGCCACCGTCCTGGGGCCAGGGATCGCGATGACGAAATGTCCAGAGCCCGCTACAACTTCGACTGGAACCGACAATTTGAGTTGTCTTTAGATCCAGAGCGGGCGCGCGAATATCACGACGAAACCTTGCCGGCAGATATCTACAAAACGGCGGAGTTTTGCTCGATGTGCGGGCCGAAGTTCTGCCCCATGCAAACCAAAATGGATGCAGAAGCCTTGAGCGAGCTAGAACGATTCCTGGCCACCCAGCCAACAGCCTAAGCGTTGGCCTGGCCTTGGCTTGACATGAGGTTGAAATTGATTGGATCCCATCTCTGCTCGCTGGGGAGTGGAGAGGGGATCCTCCCCCAAGCTATGCTGGATTACAGGAGAACCCTTGCAGTTGGCTCCATTGAGCGGAGAGAGAACCATGGCACTTAGGCAACTCGGGCATGTCGCCATCCGGGTAGAAGACATCCCCAAAGCAGTGGAGTTCTACCAAAAGCTGGGCATGGTCAACGTCTGGCAGGATCCCGACTGGGCCTACATGAAAGCCGGAGACGATGGGCTGGCGCTGTTGGGGCCGGGCTACCGGGCAGCAGGGCCGCACTTTGGCTTTGTCTTCAGCACCATGGAGGAGCTGGAGGAGCAGCATCGCCGCCTGCAAGCCCAAGGGATCCCGGTAGGGGCCATTCACAGCCATCGGGATGGCACTGCCTCTTTCTATGGCAAGGATCCCGATGGCAACCTGTTTGAGTTTTTGTACGAGCCGCCAGGCACTTTTGACCAAGCTAAGGCTAAGCCAGCCGAGGCAACTGCTTGAGGTCTAACCAGAAAAAGGCGGCGCAAGCTCTGAACTGCCATCGC
>NZ_JANSJN010000177.1:0-2199 GCF_047462555.1 Synechococcus sp. B60.1 | reverse complement strand
TTGACCACCTTCTCTGGCGTGTTTTGGTTGACCCAGTAAGGCCTCCGGCCCGCTGGCGCGAGGAGTGCTTGTGCAAAAGCGGACAAGGTTGCCTCTAGCTTCACAGCTTGCGAAGCAGATACCTTGAGCTTGCAAGAGATAGTCAGGACTTGGGCCATGTCACAGTTATTCGTCGTCCGCATTCCTCCCGACCCTGACCGGCCCCCCTCCCCCCGTATACGGGGGTACAGGGCGGGGCTCCTGCGGTTTCTAGCTGAAAGGCGCCAGCTCCCCTGAAATTACGCAAAATCTTAACACAGCTTTAGGGGTTGGCCCCCCATCCCAAGGAGAAGCCTGTGAAGAGGGCGTGAAGGGCTTGGCTATCATACCTGTAGACGGCCAGAGGCGGGATGACCTGTGCAAATTCGCTTTGCTGTGATCAGCGATCCCCACATCACTGTTCCTTCCACCCTTTGGGATCATCCCAACCGGTTTCATTTGGTGGAGGTGAGCATCCCGGCTCTGGAGCAGGTTTTGCAACACCTGGTGCAGTTGCCCTTGGATTTTTTGCTGCTGCCGGGGGATCTGACCCAGCATGGAGAGCCAGAAAACCACGCCTGGTTGGCGGAGCGTCTGGCTCGTTTACCTTTTCCAGCTTTTGTGGTGCCCGGCAATCACGATGTGCCCCAGCTTGAGGCATTGGCAGAGTTTCCCCGCTACTACCAAGCTTTTGGCTATGAGGACGGGCGGTCTTTGGATTACAGCCGCCTGTTGCAGCCAGGGATCCGTTTGATCGGCCTCAATTCCAACCACTTTGATGCTCAGGGCCAGTTGGTGGGGTGTCTAACTTCGGAACAACTGACCTGGCTGGAAAAGGAATTGGCAGCAGCCGAAGAGGAGCTGGTGCTGCTGATGGTGCACCACAACGTGGTCGAGCATCTGCGCGGGCAGTCCCTCCACCCCTGGGGCCGTCGCTACATGCTGGAGAATGCCTCTCAATTGCGGCGGCTGCTACAAGCTTACGGGGTGCAACTGGTGTTCACCGGACATTTGCACATTCAGCACATCGCCCGGCGAGGGGGGGTTTACGACATTACCACCGGCTCTTTGGTCAGTTTTCCCCATCCCTACCGCCTTGTCGAGATCCGACTGGATCGCGAGACCGGGATCCACGTCCACATCCAAAGCTACCGGGTGGGATCCCTGCCCGATTGGCCCGATTTGCAGGCGTTCTCGCGGGAGTGGATGGGTCAGCGCAGCGAACCGGTGGTGGTTAAGTTTTTAACCTCTGCGCCGCTGCATTTGCCTCTGGAGCAGGCCCAAGCCTTGGCCCCACAATTGCGCCACTTTTGGGCAGGGGTAGCTGCCGGGGATCCAGACCTCGCTTTTCCAGACTTCCCACAGCCGGTAGGTCGATTCCTGGAGCGATTTAGCCGTTGTTTTCGCTGCCCACCCGATAATCAGGCGCAGCTCCATTTGCTGCCTCGGGGTTTTTCTATTTCTTAGGAACCAGGGCAAAGAATGGCCTTTGCAGGATTTGGCAGTTGGCGAAGCGATACCGTTTGTTCTTTCGGAAACATTCCTAGGGTTGGGATCCCCCAATGTGGGAGTAGGGCTCTAGGTGGATGGTGACCCGCACCGGCCCGTAGCGCTCCTGCAGCAGTTGCTCCACCGCTTCGGTGATGCGGTGGGCCGACTCCACGTCCAGCGGCTCCACCACCATGTGCATTTCGATAAAGATCATCTGCCCTGGGATGCCGCGGGAGGCAATGTCGTGGCAGTCGAGGATGCCGGGCAGGCTGAGAACCAGCTCCCGCAAGGTCTTAGGCGGAATGGCTACCCGGTCGGTGAGGAAAGGGATATTCTCTTGTAACACTTCCCAGCCGCTCCAAAACACCAGCAGCCCCACCGGCACCGCCAGCACCTGATCCAGCCAGGGGATCCCCCAGTAGTGGATCCCGGCCAGTCCCAGCAGCACCGTCAGGGTTACCCAAACATCGCTGAGGGTATGGCGGGCATCGGCCAAGAGCAGCGAGCTGGACAAAGCCTTGCCCCAGGAACGTTCATAGAAGGACACGAAGAGGTTGATCCCCAGTACCCCCACCATTAGGGCTAGGGTCAGTCCATCGACCTGCAGCGGCGGCTGGGGCTTAAAAAACCGTCCCACTGCTGCGCTGAGGATCTCAAAGCTGGCCATCCCCAGAAAAGCGGCGATCCCCA
>NZ_JANSJN010000176.1:0-2243 GCF_047462555.1 Synechococcus sp. B60.1 | reverse complement strand
AAAGGGGGAACCGAAAGAAAGAAGGGCTTGGCTTAGCACCATAGCCCTTCTCGTTTCCAATTTCTAGGGATCCCCCCAAAGGGGGAACCGCTGTCGGTCTCGACATAACCGTCGACGACCGGAAGGTTACGTTTCCAATTTCTAGGGATCCCCCCGAAGGGGGAACAACCGGGGAATCACCCAAGCAACCTACGACGCCTGGTTTCCAATTTCTAGGGATCCCCCCGAAGGGGAACCTGGAGCAGGTCACCGTCGTCTTGGTGCCCTTTGAGTTGGGTTTCCAATTTCTAGGGATCCCCCCGAAGGGGAACCATCCGCGAGCGGGGGGTCTTCCCCGTTTGTGTTCTCCAACTCGTTTCCAATTTCTAGGGATCCCCCCGAAGGGGGAACCTCCAGCTTCTCGGCTGTCAGCGGCCGCGCCCGCCGTTTCCAATTTCTAGGGATCCCCCCGAAGGGGGAACCACAAACGTGGCCCTGTTGGAACCTCGGCTGGCTCCTATCGTTTCCAATTTCTAGGGATCCCCCCGAAGGGGGAACACTATGGTTCGCTTAAATATGTCAGGCCACCCGAACCCGTTTCCAATTTCTAGGGATCCCCCCGAAGGGGGAACACCCGAATGAACTAGCCAACAAAGCCAGGAACGCTGGAGTTTCCAATTTCTAGGGATCCCCCCGAAGGGGGAACACAGAGTTTCTTGAGAAGAACTCTGTCTTGGCGATTATTCACGTTTCCAATTTCTAGGGATCCCCCCGAAGGGGGAACAGTTCATTGGCACAGCGATCAACATTCGGCTCTCCCTGAGAGAGCGTTTCCAATTTCTAGGGATCCCCCCGAAGGGGGAACTGTGGGGCGTACCTGGTGCTGACCGGGCGCCTCACCATCTGTTTCCAATTTCTAGGGATCCCCCCGAAGGGGGAACGATATCGATGTTCGTGACGATTACACCATCATCAGCATCAACGTGTTTCCAATTTCTAGGGATCCCCCCGAAGGGGGAACTTACGGCGACGACGATGAGCTAAAACAAGGCGAATCCATCGTGTTTCCAATTTCTAGGGATCCCCCCGAAGGGGGAACCCTGACCAGGACAGCAAGCCTCGGTCGCGGGCGGACGTGCTCGTTTCCAATTTCTAGGGATCCCCCCGAAGGGGGAACCTCTGACAACCAAGCCGGCTGTCAATAATGCACAGGGTTTCCAATTTCTAGGGATCCCCCCGAAGGGGGAACTATCAAATAGCCGCTGTCATCGGGGTACGTCCAGGCATCCCGTTTCCAATTTCTAGGGATCCCCCCGAAGGGGGAACTTCAACCCCAAGTACTTGTCCAGCTACCTGGGGGCGGTCGTTTCCAATTTCTAGGGATCCCCCCGAAGGGGGAACAAGTTTTTTAAGCCCAGATAGCCGTCGCGGTGGATGAAGTTTCCAATTTCTAGGGATCCCCCCGAAGGGGGAACCTTCTTGACGGACGAGGTCGCCCCGCTGGACCTCGTCCGGTTTCCAATTTCTAGGGATCCCCCCGAAGGGGGAACACACGTCTATAACCCCACAACCAGCTTCTCGCTCTTTAAAGTTTCCAATTTCTAGGGATCCCCCCGAAGGGGGAACCCTCCCGCTCGCCGAACACCAGCACGTTGCCGGTGGGTTTCCAATTTCTAGGGATCCCCCCGAAGGGGGAACCCGGCCCGGGCGGCCAAGCCGGTGGTCGTGAAGTGGGGTTTCCAATTTCTAGGGATCCCCCCGAAGGGGGAACCTGGCGGCGCGGCACCGGCGTTGGGCGAGGGTATTGGCGGTTTCCAATTTCTAGGGATCCCCCCGAAGGGGGAACACGGGGGGATGCAAGGGGGGCTGGGGGTGGGGTTTGTTGTTTCCAATTTCTAGGGATCCCCCCGAAGGGGGAACCCTTACGGCGAGTTCACCTGGGAGAAGGAGTTCCTTCTCTCGTTTCCAATTTCTAGGGATCCCCCCGAAGGGGGAACCTGCCGTACCTGGGAACTCTCTCCGCCGACAGCTAGCGCGTTTCCAATTTCTAGGGATCCCCCCGAAGGGGGAACTTGAGCAGACAGCCCGCGGCCCCAGCGGTGTTAGGGGAAGTTTCCAATTTCTAGGGATCCCCCCGAAGGGGGAACTTCACACGTAAAGAGCTGGAAGTGCTGGAGCTCAAACTGAGTTTCCAATTTCTAGGGATCCCCCCGAAGGGGGAACTCTATCCCTATTAAACCCAGGCGGGGCAAGGAATGCAAGAC
>NZ_JANSJN010000175.1:0-2358 GCF_047462555.1 Synechococcus sp. B60.1 | reverse complement strand
CGGTTATCGGTAAAGGCAATCCAAACTTTGACGTTGGCAGGAGACTGGGCAAAGCTGTCGGCAGCCAGGAAGGCAGCGCCGGCGGCAGCCACCAAGCCAGCGGCGAAAGCCAGGAAAGTACGACGGGTGTTCATAGAAAAAGGCAGTTGCATTCACTAAAGGCACATCCGAGAATACTGCACCGACATTAAGAGCAGGTTATAATTCCCCTCGTCAACTTGGCCAGGGCTCTGTCGTCGGTGTCTATGCCCCAATTGAACCTTCAGGATGGAGTCAGAGATGGTGCCAAGCTTGAAAAACATCAGGTTTCAGCGGGTCTGGAGTGCCTAGGCACGGCCTAGTCCAGGCAATGAGCGGGGGATCCCTGTGCTCTAGACAATAGCAGACGGCTTGGGTGACTTGGGTGTCAGCGACAGTTTTGGAGGGAGGCTTGAGGCGGCCACCCCGTAGCAGAAGGAACTGAAGCTCGGGGTGGGAAATCACTAATTTAAGGGAGCAGATGGGTGAGCAGTGGTACTTTGCACACGGAAGTAACCTCGCTGTGCAACAAGGAGTGCCATCCGGTAAAGCTGAAATAAAAGCAAGATTGTCGGGATAAGGCAGGCTACCTAGTTGGTGGCTATGTTGGGATCTACGTCGGTGGGAATCCGGTAGATTTTTGGGAGTACCGCACCTGACTTCAGAACAGATCACTAGTTGAAATCCTGGTAGGGTTGTGGCAAGTGAGTTTAGGCGTTAATGTTGCATGGAGGGAGGCGATGCCGTTCAACACTGCAATCTTCTACGATATCGAGAATCTCCTGAAGGGTTATGCGTTTTCTGCACAGACGCTGGCCAACTTGTCACTCCGAGAAATACTGGAATCCGTCCGCAAGACCGGCCGCTTATCGGCAATTGCGGTTCAACGCGCTTATGCCAACTGGAGTGACCCGCGACTTGGCGTCATGCGTGGAGAGATCAACGAGTTGGGTATCGAGCCCGTACAAGTGTTCGGTTTTTCCAGAGATCAAAAAAAGAATGCTGCTGACATCCAGCTAGCAATTGACGCGGTTGACTTGGCACATATCAGACCATCAATCGAGGTGTTCGTCATAGTCTCCGGTGACGGCGGCTTTGCCTCCCTGGCGAAGAAGCTTCATGAGTACGGTAAGGTCGTCATTGGGTGTGCATACACGAGCGCGGCGAACCGTGTCTTCCAAGCCATCTGCGATGAATTCGTGCCTATCCCAGATCCGGAGGACAGAAGTGACCGGGAATCCACATCCACACTCCAAGGCCTTGGGGAGGGGCCGCAGATCACAACTCCCCTCGTTGTTCGTATGGCAAGAGCCATAAGGCGTGTTGGGACAGGCGACCGACAGGCTGTGATCGCAAAGGCCAAGGAGATTCTTCACTGGCTGGAAAACGATGAGGAAGCCCAACGCGATCTGAGTGGCCAGGGCCTTCATTTGTCGGTCGTGAGTGAGGCCATTCGTCACGCAGTACCCGATTTTGAGGCAAGCCGGGTCGGATTTGCGAAATTTGTCGAGCTGCTTCAGTATTTGTGTGCAGGTACGAAGCTGTGCGTGTTTCGCTCCAGCGGTGGTGCTGTCGTTTTGGCAACCCGCTCCAATGCTCGACTGGCGGCTGAGGCACTGCCCGATCTGAGTAGCGACTTTGTGCATTCGGTCGAGAACTACCGGTCGTTGCTAGCCACGGGATTGCCAATTTTTCGGCTGCCGGCTCCTGCCGACCTGAGTAGGGTTGCAGCCTGGATTGCCGAAGTGTCACCGCACAACGTTGAACTGGGAACAATCATCGAAACGGCAACCGGCGCCCTTGGTAGTGCTGTATCTTCAGAGGCTACAAAGAGAGCGCTCCTGTGCTTCATCTCGGCAGGGGTCTTCGATCGACAGCCAGATGGGTTGCCTCTTTCAGAACAGAAGCTAACGCTGAAGTTTACCATGCGGACGCCTGCACAGATCCTAGGTGCGCTAGGGTTGACAGCACGGGCAAAGCTAACAGCTGCTCTTGGTGAAGTGCAGGATGAGTTTCTTAATGAGCTGCTGCCAGCGGATGCCTGACAAAAACATGCAGTAAACAGCGCTGAGCCCTGCTGCTGAAGGTTATGCTGCTAGTCCCGCTAAGTTTAAGGGATCCCTAGAAACCCAGTAGGTTTGGTCAGAGGCGGAGCGCCCATGGGATTGCGTTTTGGGGCTGCTGTAAACCAGCCTGGAGTCCGTGGTTAGCTTGCCAACTGCAGGGCTGCCATTCGCGTCAGCGGCGCGTAGCGCTTAAGCCCGCTCCGTACCGCTTAGCGGCCAGAAGCGGGTAGTTTACTGATGGGCTACACTGGCCATTTGAGCAGAGGCAGTGGGA
>NZ_JANSJN010000174.1:0-2367 GCF_047462555.1 Synechococcus sp. B60.1 | reverse complement strand
GCAGAGGAAGAGACAAAAATCTCGCCGTAAAGCGGATGGGGAAACCCCACCCGCCTGCGCGGTGGGGTAGTTCATAATAGCCCATGGTGCTCATCAAGCCAAGTGGATGGAGCCAACTTCGAAAATGTCTCTAACTGCCGTCTCGTCAGCCCAGGGGGATCCTCGCATCGCCGAGATCGCCCAGCGGGGGGTGGCCGAGATCTTCCCAGGGGGGGCGGCAGCTCTGGTGGAGCGCCTGGCCACAACGGATCGCCCTTTGCGGGTGAAGCTAGGCATCGATCCCACGCGGCCAGATCTACACCTGGGCCACGCGGTGGTTTTGCGCAAGCTGCGCCAATTCCAGGATGCCGGCCATGTGGCCATTTTGCTCATCGGGGATTTTACGGCGCTGGTGGGGGATCCCACTGGCCAGTCGGAGGCCCGCCCCCGCCTGACACCGGCAGAAGTGGAGGAAAACGCCCGCACCTATCTGGAGCAGGCTGCCAAGATCTTGGACTTTGCGACCCCTGGCCGGCTGGAGGTGCGCCGCAACAGCGAGTGGCTGGCCCGCCTCACCCTGAGCGAGCTAATCGAGCTGCAGGCCCAGATGACGGTGGGGCAGATGTTGGCCAAAGAAGACTTTGCCCAGCGCTACCAAGCTGGAACACCGGTGTACTTGCACGAATTTCTTTACCCCCTCCTGCAGGGTTACGACTCGGTGGCCCTCGAAGCTGACGTGGAGCTGGGGGGAACTGACCAGCGCTTTAACCTCCTGGTTGGCCGGGAGCTGCAGCTTTGGAAGGGCCAAACGCCGCAGCTTTGCCTGACAGTGCCGCTTTTGGAGGGCTTGGATGGCTACCAGAAAATGTCCAAGTCCAAAAACAACTACGTGGGCCTGACCGAGGATCCCCTCACCATGTACTCCAAGCTGGAGAAGGTGCCGGATCACCTGGTGGAGCGGTATTTTGAGTTGCTCACGGCGGTGCCCCCCTCAGAGCTGCCGGCGGATCCCCGTCAGCGCCAGATTCTCCTAGCCAAAACTCTGGTGGCCCAATTTCACTCCCCTGAGGCGGCGGAAGAGGCGCAGCGCACCGCCCAGGCCCTGGTGTTGCAAGGCAATCTCGTCGAGGCAGGATCCATCCCCACCTTTGCCGTCGAGGGCTTGTCTTACCCGGCAAAACTCAGCTACATCCTGCGCGAGTCCGGCCTGTGCAAGAGCGCCGCCGAGGCCCGTCGGCAAATCCAAGGAGGCGCCGTGCGGCTGGACGGACAAAAAGTGGAGGATCCCGACTTGGAGTTTGCCAACGCTTCTGACCTGGTCGGGCGGGTTCTCCAGGTGGGCAAGAAGGCCTTCCGCCGCTTGGTGGTGGGCCCAGAGTAGTCAGCCCCCAACCCCTCTCCCTTGATGGGACTGGGAAGGGGGGATCAACCATTAACGGGTGGGGGTGGGCTTGAAGCCGAGCCCGGCTTTTTTCTGCTTGGTCTTGGCTGGGGGATTGGACAGCGGTGAAGCCAACAAGGTTTGCGGGAAAACGGGCTCCGCCTTGGGCCGGATCGATCTCGCCTCCGCCACAACCTCAGCGAGCTTCTGCCGCACCAGCTCTTGGGTCTCCAAGATATTGGGATCCGCCGCCCATTCCGGGGCTTCCCTGACCGGATCGTCTTCGGAAGTAAATTCCAAGTCGTAAACCTCGTTGCGGTAATCGGGGCTGAAGCACTCCCAGGCGCGCAAACTGTAGAAGTAGGGGAATAGCCGCACCATGCGCTCGATATCTAGGTGTGCTGCAAAGCAACAAAAAGCCTCTTCTTCAGAGACCGGAAACGGCGCGTAGTGCTCGGAAACAAACCACTGCAAAAACTTGCGCGCCTCCGGAACAACCTGCTCTGGGGCCATGGATCCCAGCACCGCTACGTTGAAGCAGTTGACCAAAAGGTGCTCCAGGAGCACGGCGTTGTACTCGGCAAAGCAGGTTTGCTCGCGGCTTTCTACCGGCTGCCAGGGCATGTTGCCGTTGGCGGCGATAAACAGATGCACCAAGTCATGCGAGGGATTGGTTTGAATGGCGCCGTGCCCCTCCAGCTTGGCCCCGTCACAGCTAAAGATTTGGTACTGCGGGCTCCAGTAGAACTTCAGTTGCTTGGCCGCCATGTCCGACCGTCCTCCTCACCCAGAGGGATCCCTCTAGAGCTTACACCCGCAGGCGGGCTACAGGCACCTCTGCAGGGACAATCGCCGTCGCCCCTGCCCTGCCCCAAATGAAGACAGAGAAGGTTTCCTATGGGTTCTTTTCTCCGCGATGCTCCTGGGTTTTTCTCATGGTAGGTTTACGCTGCTGTCCTCAAGCTTGTCTGTGTTATCGGCTATATTCTTCAGGTTTCAACAATGCA
>NZ_JANSJN010000173.1:0-2407 GCF_047462555.1 Synechococcus sp. B60.1 | reverse complement strand
GCGTCCGACTCGGCGTGGGGGGCGGCGTCGTCGTGGGCGTCGGCGTCGGGTTGAAGCAGGAACGCTGAAACCGAGTATCCTCTGGATTTCCGCTCGGCAGGCAAGGTTTGTTCTTCGGCTCCAGCGGCTTCAGGTAGCGCAGGTCATAGTTTTCCTGATCGCTGCCATCGCGGGTAGCAAAGCGCAATCGCGCAGTGCCGGTGTTTTCATAGGTCTGGATCTCCACCAGGTAAGGAGAAGGCCCTTGTGCAGGCGCGCACTCCAGCTCCAAGCGCAGGGTGACCTGCTTGCCGCTGCCATCTGACCAGGCCTCGGCACCTGCCGCGTTCGGCCCTAGGCTGAGGGGACTGCCGTCCGGAACGCCAAAAGTAGCATCGGAGCCTTCCCGCCGCCGGATGATCAACCGCACGCCATCATCACCATCGAGGATGTGGTAGCTCTGCAGGCCCGGCCAGCGGGGATAGAGCTCCCCTACCCAGCGGACGACGAAGAAATCGTTACCGTTGTTGTTGCCACTGTTTGCTCCGCCGCTTCTGCGCCGCCAGCAGGAGCGTAGGAAGTTGAACTGGTTGGGGTTGAATCGGAGCTCGCTAGTTCCCTGTCCGTTGGGGAGCAGCCTATTGAGGTCGTATCCAATGCGAGGGCTGCCGACAGGCACATAGGAATAGCCGATGTCATCCGCATCGATGGGCGCGTTCGGCAAGTTGTTGTTGCCGTCTAGCTCTCCGCAACTGGGCATCCAGAACCAGTCGCCGCGATCCCGGCGATCCGGACTAGGATCAGGCGGGATGAAAGGTGGCTGAGGCTCCCGAAGAAGATCCTCCCAAACATTCGGCGGCGCGAGAATTGGCACCGACAGGCGGCAAAGGGGCTGCAGGATGTCAGACAAAGAGCCATTGCAAGTGGAATTGCTGTACAGCTGCCGCTTGAAGGGAGACCTTGAATTCAGATCCGTGCTGTTACCGAACTGGTACTGGAAGCCACCCCACGAGGGGAAACCAGAACCGCTGCGGGCAAAGCTGCTTGGATTGACGGTGCCATCGCCATTACTGATAGCGTCGCGCACGCAGGCCCAGCGTTGGTCGTTGGTGGCGCTGTCCAAGTTGGTCGTTGGGCAACGCGGCGCACTGCTGGTGTAGCCGTTGTTGTATTGACCGATGGCATCCGGCACCCCCTGGGCCGGGAACACTGGATCCGGCCAGCGCACCGCCCGCAGGTAGGGCAGGTTTTTATTTTGAGCATTCGAGAGCAAAGGGCCTACAGCGCCAGTGCTGGCAAACCCCGTATTGGGGTCGTACTGGTTCCGCGGGCTGGTGATCCAGCCGTTGTAGTACTCGGCCAGCAGGCCAGCGCCGCCAGGGTTCGGGCAGGGCCCGATGGGAGCCACCATCACCCAGCGGGAGGTATCCAGCACCGGGTTGCCCAGGGCGGAGATGCGCACGCCGAAGTTGGCATAGTCCCTATCTGGCGCCCGCAACTGCCGCACCTCAGGCACGCCCCGACCTACTGTCCGGTCGGCTTCATTGGAGTTGGGATCGGTGCTGTCGCGGCGGGCAAAGAGGGTGTCGCGGGCAAACACATCCGGCCAGCCGGGCTGGTTGGTGTTGTCACCCAAGTTCTGGGCCCCGTTGGTGTTGTCGAAGCGCAGAACACCAGCGCCATTGTTATTCGGATCCGGAGCCGGCCAGTTGTTGCCGCGGATCACCAGCGCCTGGTTGAGGAAGGAGGTGTTGGCCCCGAGGTTTGGCCCGCTGCAGCCGTAGTAGTCGTTGCGGCGAGGAGCCGAGGCCCGCTGTGGGTTGCCCTGGTAGTCGCGGTTGGCCACAAAGCTGCTGCCGCCGCCATTGAGGGTGCCATCCTGGACAAAGCCATCGTCAATGCTGCCATCGCAGAAATCGGCGGAGAGGATATTGATCGAGTCGCCTATGATCTCAGTGGGTCGCCAGAGATCCTCCGCTGCCCGGGCAAAGCGCCGGTCTTCGTTCCTCCGGAGTCGCCCGTAGAAGTTGCTGTAAAGGCCGTCTGATCCGAAGTTGAGGAGAGTCTTGAACTCTTCCAGCGGATCGCCTCCCCTCGTCCGGTGCAGGTTAAAGTCCCCTTGGATGTAGACGGGGTTGTCGGAAACGAAAGAGAGGCCGAAGACGGCTTCATCGAGGTTAAACCCGCCGCGGGCCAGCACTGCCCCATTGCGCAGCCGGAAGCCATAGGGCCGCCGATCCGGATCGGGGTAGTAGTCCACCGGTTTGGGACTGAGGCCCTCGTTGGAGACAGGCGGATCGCCGACCGGTTGGTTGCGACCAGGCTGACCGGCATTCATAACGCTGGCCAGAGTGCCACGGGCGTTTGCCGCTTGCCAGGCAGTTTGATAGGCGGCGAAGTTGGTCAAAGGCGGGCGGGCAATGGCATC
>NZ_JANSJN010000172.1:0-2486 GCF_047462555.1 Synechococcus sp. B60.1 | reverse complement strand
GAAACAAAAATGGGATCTCAATCTGGGATCCCAATTCAGCAGTTTCCAATTTCTAGGGATCCCCCCGAAGGGGGAACATTACTACATGGCCAACTACGAGGACGACCGGGGGGAAATAATGTTTCCAATTTCTAGGGATCCCCCCGAAGGGGGAACGTGAGGGAACATGGCTACCAAACCACAGAAGCTAGAGGTTTCCAATTTCTAGGGATCCCCCCGAAGGGGGAACAGGGACAAAGCCCCCGCGACGAAGCAGGAGAAGCCTTCTTCGTTTCCAATTTCTAGGGATCCCCCCGAAGGGGGAACGTGAGGGAACATGGCTACCAAACCACAGAAGCTAGAGGTTTCCAATTTCTAGGGATCCCCCCGAAGGGGGAACAGGGACAAAGCCCCCGCGACGAAGCAGGAGAAGCCTTCTTCGTTTCCAATTTCTAGGGATCCCCCCGAAGGGGGAACCCATCAACCTGAGGATCTCGTTGAGAGAGCCGAATGAGGAGGGTTTCCAATTTCTAGGGATCCCCCCGAAGGGGGAACGACCACCCCAATGACCCGGGGGGGGCCACCAACAAGGGGATAACCCAGTTTCCAATTTCTAGGGATCCCCCCGAAGGGGGAACGAACCTCTTGGAATCGATGCAGTCTTGGCAAAGTACATTGGGGTTTCCAATTTCTAGGGATCCCCCCGAAGGGGGAACTGAAACCGTCGTGGGATTTGGGTCTTTTACCCACTCGTTTCCAATTTCTAGGGATCCCCCCGAAGGGGGAACACCGTGGCTCCCCGGTGCATCCTCGTCGGGGCCCACACCGTTTCCAATTTCTAGGGATCCCCCCGAAGGGGGAACACGAGGTCATAGGCCGTCCCCGATTCAAGGGGGTGGTCGTCCGTTTCCAATTTCTAGGGATCCCCCCGAAGGGGGAACAACAAGAGCTGGCTAGGGCGGCGCTGTCCCGGGCCGAAGGCAGTTTCCAATTTCTAGGGATCCCCCCGAAGGGGGAACTCTTCGAACTGTTTGGCTACCTCGTGATATCGCTCGCTTTCTCGTTTCCAATTTCTAGGGATCCCCCCGAAGGGGGAACGCACGGGCAACGCCTTTCACGTCACTTGGCCATTCACGGGCTGTTTCCAATTTCTAGGGATCCCCCCGAAGGGGGAACCCGTAGGTTTGGACATAACTGTCCGCCAAAGGTCAGTGAAGTTTCCAATTTCTAGGGATCCCCCCGAAGGGGGAACATCTATATCCGCCAACTCGTCGAGGTCGGCATTATCGAGTTTCCAATTTCTAGGGATCCCCCCGAAGGGGGAACAGCATACCCGAAGGTTACGACGGGGTGTTGAACCTAGCGGTTTCCAATTTCTAGGGATCCCCCCGAAGGGGGAACTAGCCGGAAGCTGACGGAAACCCAACGTGCACAGATAAAGTTTCCAATTTCTAGGGATCCCCCCGAAGGGGGAACTAAAAAGGGTAGCCATCAGCCACGAGGTGTATGAAGTTTCCAATTTCTAGGGATCCCCCCGAAGGGGGAACGTCATAGGCTGTCCGAAATTCAGAGGCGTAGTCGTACGTTTCCAATTTCTAGGGATCCCCCCGAAGGGGGAACCACCCACGCCGGCCGCTCCGGTGGCGCCGCTGCCGCCGGTTTCCAATTTCTAGGGATCCCCCCGAAGGGGGAACGCAATTTTCTCGAGTAAGGCTTTCATTTCGTGAAGATTGTTTCCAATTTCTAGGGATCCCCCCGAAGGGGGAACTCCCGGATCCTCACGGGGAAGGACCGGGTAGCAACTAATGTTTCCAATTTCTAGGGATCCCCCCGAAGGGGGAACTCACCGCCGACTGTGGAGCCACCGGCTTGGCTGTCGGGGCCGGTTTCCAATTTCTAGGGATCCCCCCGAAGGGGGAACTAAAAAGATAGTTACAACTAAGCTAGAGAGAATAAGTTTCCAATTTCTAGGGATCCCCCCGAAGGGGGAACTTTTTATTTTTAGGCCTTACGAGCCTAGGTCGTAAGGCGTTTCCAATTTCTAGGGATCCCCCCGAAGGGGGAACTTACAGCTACCCACAAACTGTTTACTCCTCCCTTCAACAGGGGTTTCCAATTTCTAGGGATCCCCCCGAAGGGGGAACTGGATCTGCCGAACTCGTACGTCCGTAGGCGTTATTGCGGGGAGTTTCCAATTTCTAGGGATCCCCCCGAAGGGGGAACTTGATGGTGGCAAGGTCATTGGGTGCCCCCTCCGCCTCCAGGGTTTCCAATTTCTAGGGATCCCCCCGAAGGGGGAACTCCAGGAGCTGCCCACGCCTGGGGGTGGGTGGGTACAGGTTTCCAATTTCTAGGGATCCCCCCGAAGGGGGAACCCAGCGCCACCGCCATTGCCGGTACCAACCGTGTCTTCCGCGGTTTCCAATTTCTAGGGATCCCCCCGAAGGGGGAACTCTACCCCTATTAAACCCAAGCGGGGCAAGGAATGCAAGACCCATTTGCGAGGG
>NZ_JANSJN010000171.1:0-2525 GCF_047462555.1 Synechococcus sp. B60.1 | reverse complement strand
AAATCCAGGGAGCGGCCCCACTCCCGCCAGGTTTCGGCCAAAGACGTGTACATGCGCACCTTGAGCAGGTGCCGACCGTCGCAAAAAGCTACCTTAAAGCCGGCTGCCGCGATCTGCCGCACCAGGGTGACGTCGTCGCAAAAGGAAGCCCGCGCCAGCGTGTAGCCATTCATGGCTTCCAGCACCGAGCGGCGCACCAACATGCATTGCCCATTGGCCATCGTCCGCTCCGACAGAGCAGCCGTGTCCCCTACTGCCCCATAGCGGTAGATCAGGGTTGTCAAAAGAGCTGGCTGCAGCCAAGCTTCTCCCCAGTGCTCCAAGATAAACTGCGGCGCCAGGGTGATGAGATCCAGCTGGTTGGCCTGGGCAGTTTCCAGCAAGCGCTCTACCAGGCCTGGCTGGGGGCGGGTATCGGCATCAATACCCAGGATCCACTCAGAGGCGGGATCCGATTGGAGAAATCCATAGTGCAACGCCCAGGGACGACCTACCCAGCCACTGGGCAGGGGATCGTCGGTCAAGAGGCGAAAGCGGGGATCCCGCTCGGCCATCTGCAGCACTTTCTCGCGGGTGCCATCCTGGGAGCGGCTATCCACCACCAGCACCTCGCGCACAACCGCTCCCTGGCGGTGCAGCCCTTCCAGGCAGGGATCCAGGCGCTTGGCTTCGTTGAGGGTGGGCAGTAGGACGCTGACCAGGCCCGGCGGGAAGGGGATCCCCGCTTGGCCAGGGGGCAGAGGGGAAGGGCGCCGCAAAGACGGCAGCAGCCGGGCCAGCAACACCGCCACCATTGGCAGCTGCAGGGCCAGCAAAATCAGGGCAGCCGCATCCCCCATCGGGATCCCGTGCGTATCCATTGGAGCTACCTTCCTACATCAAACAAAAAGTTGCCTGGCAGAACCCAACCCGGCGGCTTTGGTTCAGAATCAATGTGGCTCCCGCCCTTGACTTTCTCAGCCCTTTGTGGATGTTTCCACCCAGCTCGGCCCCAAGGGATCCCTTGTCACCCTGGTCAGGCTTCCGTCAGAAAAGCTGGATCCCGCTTTGGTGCGGAAAGAGCTGGGCCAAATTCTTGCCGAGAAACCCAAACACCTCTTACTGGATCTAAGCCAGGTTACGCTGATCAACAGCAGGGGGGTGTCGGCTTTGGTGTAGGCAAGACGCCTCTGTTCTGCCGCTGGCTGTCATCTCAAGCTCTGCGGCTTAGGAGAACAAGCCAAGCTGGTTCTCAAGGTTACCCATCTGGATTCTCTTTTTGAGATCTATCCGTCAGTGGAAGCCGCCCTCAAGGAGGTCTCTGAGTCCTAAAGGGGAGAGCTTACCGCCTCCTCAAATCAAAACTCCTAGGGGCTAGTCTCCTGGTTCTCAACAGCCTGGGGTTGGTTTCTTTGGGCATAGAGCTGCGCCTGTTGCCGGATTTCCTCCCGCACCTTGGGCGGGGCCAGGCGGGCCGCTTGCTCAAACAGATCAGGGGCCTGTGCCCGTAGGTCGGCATCGGCAGCAGAGCTGAGGGCTATTGCCTTGCCCAATACCGGGGCAAAATCGCTGGGATCCGCTGCAATCATCTCATCATAAAGGGCCACCGCTTTTCCCGTCTGGTTGTTGCGGGCGTAGATAAAGGCCAAGCGCAGGCGGACATCGTTATCTTCCGGTACTTCTTTCAGGTAGTTCTCCAGCAGGTCAATGGCTTCAGAAGTGCGGCCCAGAGCCAGTTGAACATCGGCCAGCTCCTGCAGAACTCGGCCATCTTTGGGATCCTTTTTGTAGAGAGCTTGAAGCTGCTCCAGCGCTCCTTCCAGATCTCCTGTCTCCCGCTGAATTTGAGCCAAAAAAGCTCGCAGTTGCCGATTTTCCGGCTCCAGTTCCACCAGCTTCTTCAGCGGCTCAATGGCCCCTTGCGGCTCGTTGAGCTGCAGTTGCGTGTCAATTAACCCCCGCAGGGCAATGGGGTTATCCGGCTCCCGTTCCAGCACAGCCCGGTAGCCGTCCGCCTGGGCCCGCAGTTGCTCGGTAACCAAATTGGCGGTGTCTGCCGAGTCAGAAGGCCCCAGTGCCTGCAGTATCGGGCCAAAGGAGAAGCCCAGGAACATGACTGCGCCAAACACCAGCATCAGGGCTTCCAGGAATTTGCGGAGGGGCGATTTGTCAGGTTTGGACTGAGGCATGAAGGGGCTCGCACCAATCTCTCTGTACTCTATCATCGGCCCCCTTGAAAGCACAGCAGCCTACTGGCCAGGCCAGCGGCACAAAATTTGCCCTAACAAAGGGGGGGTGCTAGAACCTCGCCGGCAGCCCCCTTAACTTTGAACCTGCTGGAGCTGCTGCACCTGGGCCTGTAGGTAGGGGATCCCCACCCGGTAGCAGTAGTCGCCGAAGCGCTCTTGGGGGTGGCGCTCCTGCTTGTAGAGCTGCAGAAGAATTCTCATCAGGGGCACGATCTGGCTAATGTGCACCCGATCCTGAAACGGCTGGGCCAGGCGATCCCCTTGCGGGCTGGCCCCCAGCCAGATTTGGTAGTAGCC
>NZ_JANSJN010000170.1:0-2615 GCF_047462555.1 Synechococcus sp. B60.1 | reverse complement strand
CCGCCTCGTGAGTCTTGGATGCTTCAGCTCTACTTCAGAGACCCGGTACACGGGATCGATGAAGCAACTGGGGCAGAGGAAGAGACAAAAGCTCTGCTGTCAAGCGGGTGAGGAAACCCCACCCGCCTACGCGGTGGGGTAGTTCATAAGGGGCTGCAATGAGCTGAAGATCAGAAAGAGCCAGAACAGGCTGCCCCAGTCCACCTTCCCACCTCCTCCCTTGCGTGGGATCCGCTTGCCTCAGCATTACAGCATCAAGCATAGCGAGCCTCGGTCCTGCCTCTGATGAACCTTAGGGGTCAACCTCAGAGGGAGTAAACCAGCGATCCAGAGCCTGTAGCAGATCGGGAACCGCAGTCTGCGCGATCCAAGCCTGGATGTAGGCCCGTTGCTCCGCCAAGTTCTCAAGGCGGCCCAGCTTTTGCATGGCCGCGAGGCGGCTCTCTGCCTCGGCGCGATTGGTCTGCAGATCCAGCCGTTGATCGGGGGTGAGGGGATACTCTGTCTGGGCCAACAGGTGATCGGCCACCATCAGGAACACCAGAGGCCCCGCCAGCTCCACCTGAGGCTCGGTTTCCCCCTCAACCTCGGTGGCGCCCAGAGCCCCCCAATCCTCGAGATCTTGAGCCAGATCCTGGCCCAGTTGCAGCAGCTCCTCCGTCGAGACAGCCTGCAGCGCCCTCTCGGCAACAGCCCGCAGCGGCTCTAGGGAAACCCCATGGCTGGTGGCTAGTTCGGCCAGGGCCTGTTCCCACTGGGCTCGTTGCGCCTGCAGCACCGCTTGTTCTGCAGGGGAAAAATCCAGCCGCTCCAGCAGCACCTGCAGTGTCACCGCTCCCAGCAGCAGCGGCGGAAAGCGCAACAGAGTAGAGGCGGATCCTGCCTGGTTCAGGAAAGCCTCCAAATCGGGGCCGGATCCCGCGTCCAACAAATCCTGCAGGTAGGCCAGCACCTGCGGCAGCGAGGTCAACCTCAGAATCCCTCGCACCTGCGCCCGCAACTCTGCCGGGATCCCAAGGGACTGCAACTGAGCTTCAGCTCGTCCCCGCGCTTCCGCGATCACCTCCGGCAAATCCGCCGTCGCCTGACCAGCCTGTAACAGGGCCTGGCTGGAGTCCTGCAGCAAGCTGGCCGCCTCCACAAACAGCAGCAACTGAGGGATCCGCAGCGTCGGCAAGACCATCTCAATCGGCCTCTTCGCCAAGCTGGGGATCAGCAAGGGATGGCGTTGTTGCAAACTCGGCTGAGGCCCCCTCAGGAGCGGGCTTGTGCCAGTGGAGGCCAATCAGCGCGTCGTAGACAAAGCTCCAAAACTCGCCCTTCTGCCAAATGCCCAGCGTCTGGTGGCAGTTGCGCGCATCCAACTCCGGCTTAGCCACCCAGTAGGCCGCCTGATACTTGTACCAAGGAACCGAGGGCCAGAGGTGGTGGATCAGGTGATAGTTTTGCCCCAGCAGCAGAATATTGGTCAGCCAGCCGGGGTAAACCCTGGCGTTGTACCACCGCTCCTGAGACTGAAAAGGGCGATGGGGTAGATAGTCGAAAAACAAGCCCAACAGGAAGCCCATGATAAAAGCAGGGGGCAGCCAGTAGTTCATGATGTAGTCGGTGTAGCCAAAGTGAATGGCCAGCGCAAACGTTAGGATCACCACCAGCCGACTTAGGCCCCATTCCAACAGATCCCAGCGGCCCTTGCGCCAGAGCTGCCGCTTAAAGAAAAACACCTCATGGTAGAAAAAGCGCGGTGCGATCAGCCATAGCGGGCCTCCCGTGGAAACGTAGTGATCGGGATCGTCTTCGGGATGGTTGACGTGGGCGTGGTGTTGCATGTGAACCCGCTTAAAGACAGGATAGACAAAGCCCTGCAACAAGGCAGAGCCGTGACCCAGCGCCTCGTTCAAAAAGCGGCTGCGGTGGGCAGAGCCGTGAGAGGCATCGTGGATCACCGTGCCCAAAACATAGAGGGCGACAAAGTTGAGCCAAAACACCAGCCACCTGGGCCAATGCCAAAAGGCGTACCCGCCAAAGCAAGAGGCCGAAAGCGCCACTGCTGCCAAAAACATCAGCAGGGTGGGATTCCAAAATTCTGGCGGCGGCCCCAACAGCTCGCGGGGTAACGCAAAAGGCTTGGGATCCGGTTGCGAAGTCGCAGCAGCAGTCATCGGCAGCCATCCTTAGGTATGCAAAGTGCAGACGGGGAGGATGGATCAAGGCAACAGAGCCAGGTCATCACCTCGAAAAGCAGGGGAAGAGATCGATTTGTTAACTTTCGTTAGTATACGGCAGAGAGACGCCCCCCTCGTTGAACCCGGCCGGATTTTTCTTGCCAACTCCAGTCCATCCAGGCCGGTTGCGACAGACAGGGATCCCGGCGAAGAGTAAACGGGCCCTGAAGCCAGAAAGACTACAGTGTGAGGTTTTGTTGCGGCCTCTGTTGCAATTCATGTGGGGATCCCCTTGGGAGTTGCGGAATGGGGGTAATCTAGGGTGCGGTTAACCCAAGCTGAGGAGGAAAACCATGCTGCCCGTTGTTGCGCTATTGGCCATGACTGCCCAAACCAGCCCTTGGTCTCCCCTGAGCGCGGTGATTATCCTGCTCTGCACAGGGCTGGCCT
>NZ_JANSJN010000169.1:0-2621 GCF_047462555.1 Synechococcus sp. B60.1 | reverse complement strand
TGGGGCATTGGCAAGGCCGGTCGCAACAACGGCGTGTTGTTTCTCATCTCGGTGGGGGATCGGCGGGTGGAAATTGAAACTGGCAGGGGTTTGGCCACCATCCTTCCCAACAGCCGCGTTCAGCAGATTATCGACGAGCAAATCCTACCCAGATTTCGCAATAGGGATTTCGATGGCGGCACCTTGGCAGGAGTACGGCAGTTAACTGCAGTGCTGCAGGGGCAGCCAGTTGCCGAGGTTCAGGCTTCCACCGCCCTTTCCAATGCAGCCGTTCCTCGAGCAGGTGGAACGGGATCCCTGGCTGCTGCTCAAAGCTCCCTGGAAGGAATCCTGCTGCTCTTGGGGATTATCATCCTGGGGGTGGGGTGGCAGCGCTCCCGCCAGCCGGTCTATCTCAAGGCCGAGCGGGGAGGAGCGAAAGTCCTGTCGCTAACACGCCGCGAGCAGGGAACAATGGCTGTCCTCTCCTCGCTGCAGAGCGACCCCATTCGCCTGCTTCTCTATTCTGGCTCCCTCTGCCTTGGTCTTTTCCTGTTGTCGGCCAGCGGTAACTGGCTGGTACTGGTGCTGCCCTTCCTGGCAGTTGTGACCACCGACGGCATCTTGGGCTCGAAGCGTGGGATCCCGTTTCAGCCAGTGGTGTGTCAAAGCTGCGGTCGGCCCCTGCGCCCCATCCAGCCGCAAGTTCTGGATAAGCAACTTCCCCCAGCGCATCGCCTGGCCAAAAGCCAGCGCAGAGCCCGCTACTACGGCTGGTTTTGCCCCGCCTGTCAGGGGATGGCCGTGGTCGTGCGCGAAGGCACCTCCTGTCGCCACCTTTATTGCCCCCGGTGTCAAGCCCTTACCCTTGACCTCACTACCCAGATTCTCCAGGAAGCAACCTATTCCTCCAGCGGTTTGAAGTTGGAGATCCTAACCTGCCCGATTTGCCAGTACCGTAGCGAGAGAACAGTGGTGATCCCGCCACTTAGGGACAGTGACTCCGAGAGGGATTCTGGAAGTACCTCTGATAGCTCTGATAGAGACTCTGATAGAGATTTCGGGGGCGGCAGCAGTGACGGCGGCGGAGCAGGCGGCAGTTGGTGAGACCCAACTCTAGAGATTTCTCTATCGATTGAACAAGGGGGTTGGGCTTCTCTTAAATCCGCCGGGACAGTACAGTGGTAAGGGAGCAGCGATAGCGATTTGTTAAGGACGAAGATCCCATGACCCTTGCAGAAGGCGTGCAACTGGTTACCTTTGGGGTGCTCTCGGCGATGGCCATTGGCTTTGCCCTAGGAGTGGTTTGGGCCCCTAACATCGTCTATTCCGGCTTTCTCTTGGGGGGCGTTTTCCTGAGCATGGCTGGGCTGTACCTCCTCTTGAATGCCGATTTTGTGGCTGCCGCTCAAGTGTTGATCTACGTCGGCGCCGTCAACGTACTGATCCTGTTCGCCATCATGCTGGTGAACCGGCGCTACACCTTTGCTCCTCTGAAACTGGGCTGGCTGCGCAATGGAGTGACGGCGGTGGTGTCTTTGGGTCTGTTTGCCCTGCTCACCGTGATGGCGTTCAACGCCCCTTGGCCTCTGCAGGCGATCCAGCCTCTAAGCAGTGCTCTGGTGATTGGCGGGCATTTCTTTAGCGATTATCTGTTGCCGTTTGAACTGGCTTCTGTTTTGCTGCTGATGGCGTTGATCGGGGCCATTGTCGTGGCGCGTCGAGAGTCTGTTGCTCCCGAAGCCGGAGAAGGCGATCTGAGTCTGCTGGAGCGAGCCCGACCCCAGCTTGAAGCCGAGTCAGAACGGCGAGCAGAGTTGGTAAGCACCCGTTAAACCCGATTGCTTCGGACGTACAGCCCAGAGTTTTCCTGGTACCCCTCTCATCTGTATCCACTGGAGCCTCTTGCGATGTTGCAACTGCAGTTTTTTTTGGTGGTGGCGGCAGTTCTTTTTTGCATCGGCATCTACGGCTTGATCGTCAGTCGCAACGCCATTCGGGTGTTGATGTCGATTGAGCTGATGCTCAACGCGGTGAACCTCAACTTTATGGCCTTCTCCAACTTTGTTGACTCCAGCTTGATTCGCGGCCAGGTGTTTTCCGTGTTCGTCATCACCGTGGCGGCTGCCGAGGCGGCAGTGGGCTTGGCCATTGTGTTGGGGATCTACCGCAACCGGGCCACCATCGACATGGAGAGCTTCAACCTGCTCAAGTGGTAGCTCTTTTCCCAGAAAAACAAGGAGAGCGCTGCCAGAGGATCCCCTTCTTGGCAGAGAGCTCTGGCAGCTTCATCTTTCTAGTGGCAACAACTCAACTCGGGAGCCGGCTGAAGTAAGCACCCAGTTAACGCTCGCTATCGGGAAAGTAAAGTGCCAGAGCTAGCTGCTGGCAGGCTGGTCACGGCCGCCTGGGGCGATCGACAGCAAGGACGCTCGGTGAGTCTACGTGAAGGCCAGAACGCTCATATAAGCCAAGGCCCCCACTAGAGGCAAGAAGATTAACAGCCCCAGCCATCGAGATTTGTTGAGCCGGGGCGGGATGGCAAAGATTACCCAGATGAAGAAAATTAGGTTGACTAAGGGAATAAAAAAGAGGAGAACCCACCACCCTGGCTTGCCGCTGTCTCTAAAACACATCTGAAG
>NZ_JANSJN010000168.1:0-2631 GCF_047462555.1 Synechococcus sp. B60.1 | reverse complement strand
GAGTGGGAGAAGCTGTGGGAGAAGGAGTGGGAGAAGCTGTGGGAGAAGGAGTAGGTGCGGAGCCAACCAGAGCAGTCCTAAGCTGGAAAGCGCCTGTAGCACCAGGGGCGTAACTGCTAACCCGCACCAAGTAGTTAATTCCAGCTTGCACAACCAAGTCTAGCTGGGAATTCCTACTCCCCCCAAAGTCGTCGTTTTCGGCAATTACCTGCCCGGTAGCCTGGTTAACGATGAAGAGGTAAGTATCAAACTCGCTGCTGGAAAGCTGGATCCGCACCGTTTGCCCCACGGACGCGCTGAGCAGGAAGTCCTGGATGAAGTGATCCGGGCGACGGGGATCCCGCGGACTACTGGTGGTCAGGCGCCCCGTTACACTCTGCGGCACCCCCAGGGTGGGGATCCCACCAGGCGGTGACGGCGAAGGCGAAGCTGGGGGTGGCCCTGTGGGGGGAACAAACCCCGGCCCCGGCAACCTGGCTGCCTGTTCGGGCGTCAGGTTAAGGGGAGGCTGTAGCCGCAGCACGGTGTTGACAAAGGTGTTGATGCGGTTGGCGTCGCGGGTTCGCAGAGTTGCAATGGCAAACAAGATGGCCGCGTCGCGAATCGTTCCCCCCCTGCCGTCGCCATCGAAGTCAGAAATGGCAACTGGGTTGGGGTTGGCCGTGGTCACCTCAGCCAAAGTTATGGGAGGCTGCACCCGCAAAACGTTGTTGACAAAGCTAACAATCTGGCTGGGCTGGGTGATCCCGCTGGCGATGGCAAAGGCGATGGCGGCATCGCGGATGGTCACCGATTGGGGGTTGCCGTCGTAGTAGGCAGCAGGGGTGGAGGAGGGCGTCTCTGGCCGGCTGATCAAGCCAGGCCCCGCGGCCAGGCCGCAGGCTGCCAGGATGCCGAAGAGAAAAGTTACCGCCAACAGCAACAGGCGCCTGCGTGAGCCCATAGAAAAAAACCCCTTGACAGAATAAGTTCCTGCCTCAATGAGGACGGCAAGCCAATACTGAGGCAGTACCATAAATAAAGCTACCAGCAAAGGTTACCTAGCTTCAAGGCCAGAGGAACGCCGGAGAGGCCAATAGGTTGCTGGCTGTGCAGTACGATAGGGAGCGTGCTAAGAGTTTGGGATACCTAAAAACAGGAAGGCCGCCATGGCAGAGAAAGTTGTGTCCAACCCCGTCCAGGCGCAGTTTGACGAGTTTCCCTACCCAAATGTGCCGATTGAGCAGACGGTTACCGACAACCTGGCCTTGTTTGCCAACAGCCTCACAACAGCCAGGTATCTGCGGGATCGCAAGGTGGTACTGCCGGAAGGCAAGGTGATGCTCAATGCCGGCTGTGGCTCCGGCTGGGAAACTTTGGTTTTGGCAACTGCCAACCCCGGCGCTCGCTATGTGGGAGTGGATATTTCACCTGAATCCGTCAAGCTGGCGAAGCAGCGCTTCAAGTTCCACAAAATCGAGAACGCCAGCTTTCATGTTATGGACATTACCGACATGACGGCGCTGGGGGAGGAGTTTGATTTTATCGCCTGCAACGACGTTCTCTACCTGCTGGACGACCCGGTGGCCGGCTTGAAAGGCATGCGGCAGGTGCTCAAGCCTGATGGGATCATTCGCACCAATGTGCACAGCCTTTATCAGCGGCAGTTTATCTTCAACATGCAGGATGCGATGGAGCTGCTGGGGGTGATGGATGAGCCAGCGGCCAAAGCTGTACCGCTGCTGCGGGAGGTGATGGAAGCTCTCACCGATGCCAGTTTTGTGAAGAGCCACTGGAACGGCGATGCCATCAAAACCACAGGGGGAATTCTGGCCAATTTCCTGCTGCGCAGCGACAAGGGCTTTACGGTGCCGCAGGTGTTTGAGATGTTAAGGCAGGCCGGCCTTGAGTTTATTAGCATGGTGAACTGGCAGCAGTGGAAGGTGGAGAGGGTTTTGACCAAGCCGGTGCCCTACACGATGCGGCAAATCAACAAGTTAAGCGAGGAGCAAAAGCTTCACTTCATCGAGCTGGTTTTCCCCAACATGACCCGCCTGATCGACTTTTGGTGTGGGCACCCCGGTGTTCCCAAAGCTGAGCCGTTTACGAACGACGAATGGTGGAATGGCACTGTACAAGCCCACCCGCTTTTGGTGAGGTTGGATGCCAAGCAGGCGTTCCTCAACGCCATTCGCGACAACGGGCCTGTCAACATCAACGGCTGGCCGGGCGCTGAGGGGAACATTACCATCGATCCTTTCTCGGTGCGCTGGCTGGTGGATGTCTTCGGCCCCTTGCCGGTGCCGGTGCAATCGCTGGTTCACAAAACCATGGAGATTATGGACTGGACGCAGGAAGAAGCGTTTAGCCAAGTGTTGGCCAACCTGAAGTTTTTGGAAGAGCGCCTGGTGATTCTCCTAAACTCGCCGCTACGGTAAGGGCGACTGCAGTTAGCAGCTTTTCCAAGCCCCCTAGCTTTCCGGGGGCTTTTTAGCCTTATCCCAGCCGCTCCTCGGTTTGCGGGTCAAAGAGGTGGAAGCGATCCATGTCAAAGACCACTTCTGCCCATTGGTTAACGCGAAGCTGGGTACGGGGATCCACGCGGGCCACAAACTCCTGCTCGGGGAGGATCCCTTCGGGGTCGGCGGCGCT
>NZ_JANSJN010000167.1:1513-2673 GCF_047462555.1 Synechococcus sp. B60.1 | reverse complement strand
TGGGGGCTGTAGCCACTGCCGGTAACCCGGTAGAGCCGGGATCCGGCGTAGATGGCCTGCACCGTCATCTGGTTTTCTGTGAGGGTGCCGGTTTTGTCCGAGCAAATCACCGTGGCGCTGCCCAGGGTTTCTACCGCCGGCAACTTGCGGATGATGGCATGGCGGCGGGCCATGCGGGAAACCCCAATGGCCAGGGTTACGGTAACTACCGCCGGCAAGCCTTCGGGAATAGCACTCACCGCCAGCGCCACTGCCGCTTCAAAGACGCTTGCTGCCGCTTGGCCCTGCACCAGCCCCACCAAAAAAGTGAACGCAGCCAAGGTGAGGATAATTTTCAGCAAGGTCAGGCTGAAGGCCTCAAACTTGCGCGTCAGGGGAGTTTGCAGGGATCCCCCTTCTTCAATGAGCTGGGAGATGCGACCTGTTTGGGTCTGGTTGCCGATGGCCACCACCACCCCCGCCCCTTGGCCAAAGGTGACGAAGCTGCCGGCGTAAGCCATGTTCTGGCGGTCGGCCAAAGGCGTGTCTTCAGGGAGGGATCCCAGCCGTTTTTCCACCGGCACCGACTCTCCCGTGAGGGCCGATTCGTCCACCTGCAAGTTGCGCGCACTCAGCAGGCGCAGGTCGGCGGGCACCCTGTCTCCCGAGCTCAAGAGCACCACATCCCCCGGCACCAGCTCCCGCGAGGGCAGCCGCACTTTCTGCCCCTCCCGCAGCACCGTGACTTCAGTCACCACCGACTTGGCCAGGGCGGCAATTGCCTCCTCCGCCTTGGCCTCTTGGATGTAGCTGATGAGGGCGTTGATCACCACCACCGCCCAGATCACGATGGCGTTGCGCCAGGATCCCAGGAACGCCTTGACCGCCCCAGCCACCATCAGGATATAAAGGAGGGACTGGTTAAACTGCTGCAGAAACTTGACCCAGGCCGGCGTTGCAGCTTTGGCTTTCAGCTCATTGGGGCCGTATTGCCGCTGCCTCTTCTCCACTTCAGCTTGAGAGAGGCCCTTTTCCAACAGCCCCGCCAAAGACATCTCCTCTCCGAGGAGTTCCTGGATGGCTTGCTCCTCCGACAGGGCATGCCAGGCAGGGGCTGGGAGCAGCTCAAGGGATGAAGGTTTAGCCATGATTCGGAGTCTTGAGTTACAACACCGCGAGGG
>NZ_JANSJN010000167.1:0-1413 GCF_047462555.1 Synechococcus sp. B60.1 | reverse complement strand
TTGCAAGCCCAGTCAGCAGCAGTGCCGCAAAACGGCGCGCGCTCCGAGGTGCAGGGGGCTGCTTCTGGGAGTTCTCCTACAGTTATTCGCCATCAGATTGTTGTTGTCGGGGGAGGGGCAGCCGGCACCAGCGCAGCAGCCCAGTTGCTGGAGCGCCAGCGCAACCTCGACATTGCCATCATCGAGCCCTCCGACAAGCACTACTACCAGCCCGGCTGGACGCTGGTGGGCGGGGGCATTGCGCCGCTGGCCAAGTTTGTTCGCGATGAAAAAACCGTCATCCCCAGGGGAGCCAAGTGGATCCAGGCGCGGGTGGCCGAGCTGGATCCGGATCACAACCGCGTCATCACCGAGGCCGGCCAAGTTATCGAATACGACTACCTCATCATGGCCCCCGGGATCCAAATTGACTGGCACCTGATCGAGGGTCTGCCGGAAGCATTGGGCAAGGGCGGCGTGACCAGCAATTACTCCAAAGACTACGCCCCCTACACCTGGGAGACCATCCGTAACTTCCAGGGGGGCACGGCCATCTTCACCTACCCCGCCACTCCCATCAAGTGCGGCGGCGCGCCCCAGAAAATCATGTACATGGCCGACGACGTCTTTAAGAGCAAAAGCGGCGTTGGGGTCAACACCAAAGTTATCTTTTGTACTGCCACTCCCACCCTCTTCGCGGTGCCAGAATACAGCGCCGCCCTGGAGAAAGTGGTGGAGCGGCGCGGGATCCAGGTAAAGTTCAAGCACAACCTCAAAGCCATCCGGCCCGAGACGCAGGAGGCCATCTTTGAAGTCACCACCGACAAGGGCAAGGAGGAGGTAAGCCTGCACTACGACATGATCCACGTGGCCCCGCCCATGAGCGCCCCGGACTTTGTCAAGCGCAGCCCCCTTGCCGGGCCGGGTGGCTGGGTGGAGGTGGACAAGTGGACGCTGCAACACCCCCGCTACCCCAACGTATTTGCTCTGGGGGATGCCTCTTCCCTACCGACTTCCAAGACGGCAGCCGCAGCCCGCAAGCAGGCGCCGGTGCTAGCGGAAAACCTCTTGGCGGCCATGCAGTCGAAGCCGCTGCCGGCCCGCTACGACGGCTACACCTGCTGCCCCCTGATCACCGGCTATAACTCCCTAATCATGGCGGAGTTTGCCTACGATGGGAAGCTCGCCCCTTCCTTCCCCCTGGATCCAACGCGGGAGCGCTACTCTATGTACCTGGCCAAAGTGCACCTCTTGCCTTGGCTGTACTGGAACCGCATGCTCAAGGGCAAGAAATTTGAGGCGGATATCTTCAAGCCCCTCAACAGGCTGGTGCATCGCTACTAAGGCTCTCCACCCCCCTCACCCCCAGCCCCTCTCCCCAAAGGAGAGGGGAGTTCTTTTACAGAGCTTGCTCGCTCTGCTGCTGTGTTGTCT
>NZ_JANSJN010000166.1:0-2767 GCF_047462555.1 Synechococcus sp. B60.1 | reverse complement strand
ATCCGCAGTTCTGCCCAAGACCGTTGGCTCCTATTGTTGCCCAGGGGATCCCTCCTCAAACCGGCGGCTCAACCGTTGCCACGATGTCGCGGATGACGGCCTCTGCTTCCTGCCGTCGGTTGCTCGTCATGTCCCCAGATCCGGCTAAAGAAATGCGATGCGCCAGCACCGGCACAAACAAAGCTTGCAGATCTTCCGGTAGGCAAAAGCTCCGCCCTCTCACCAACGCCTGCGCCCGTGCAGCCCTTGCCAAAGCCAATGCCCCGCGGGTGGACACGCCAGCCCGCAAAAGCTTGGAGGCGCGTGTCGCCTGCACCACCTGCAGCAGATAGTCGGCCAGGGATCCATCCAGGTACACCTGATCCACCGCCGCCTGGATCTCCCGCAGCTCCGCCAGGGAAAGCACCGGCTGGAGAGCCTCCACCGGCTCTGCCTGCTGTCGCTGCAGCAGCAAAGCCCGCTCCACCTCAGGGCTGGGGTAGCCGATGGACAGCCGCACCAAAAACCGATCCAACTGGCTTTCCGGGAGGGGATAGGTGCCGTGATACTCCAAGGGGTTTTGGGTGGCCAACACCATAAAGGGACTGGGCAGCGGGTAGGTGCGGTCATCCAGCGAAACCTGCTTTTCCGCCATTGCCTCTAACAGGGCACTCTGGGTGCGGGGAGAGGTGCGGTTAATCTCGTCGGCCAGGATGACATGGGCAAAAATGGGGCCTGGGCGAAATTCAAACTCCCCTTTCTCTTTGTTGAAGAGGGTGAGGCCAAGAATGTCAGTTGGCAAGAGGTCGCTGGTAAATTGAATTCGCTGAAACTTGGCCCCCAAGCTGCGGGCAATGGCCCGCGCCAGCGTGGTTTTGCCCACTCCCGGCATGTCCTCCAGCAAGACATGGCCTTCCGCCACCAGGGCCGTCACCACCGCCTGCACCACCTGTGGCTTGCCTTGAAACACCGACTCGACGTTGGCGATCAGCTTGCCAATCTGCTGCCGCAAAGTTTGCAATCGCTCCGCCGGGATCCGCGCTGAACCGGATAGGGAGCCAACACTTGCCATAAACCACTCCCAAAGGGGCCTATTCCACCATACAGGCCGAACCCACCGCTAACCCAAAGGGGATCTCACAAAACTCCGGCGGGAAACCGGAGTACCATAGACCTGATCCCTGCAGGAAGGATGGGTATTTTGGAACTGTCTTGTAAAAGTGAGTACGCTCTCCTAGCTCTTCTGGAGTTGGCCCAGCACTACCATGATGGCCGGGTATTGCAGATCAAGGAGATCGCAGCCCATCAGTCGATTCCCGACCGCTACCTGGAGCAGTTGCTGGCCACGCTGCGCAGGCAGGGCCTGGTACGCAGCCAGCGGGGTGCCAAAGGGGGTTATTCTCTGGCTCGACCACCCTGGCAGATCTCCCTGTTGGACATCATTCAGGCCATCGAGGGAGAAGATCTCAGCCGCTCCCGGGACTTGCCCAGCGGCGATCTCTCGCCGGAGCGCCAGGTGCTCTGGCAGGCTTGGCAAGATGCCCAGGCGGCAGCGGTGGGCATTCTCCAAAAAACGACCTTGCAAGACCTCTGCGACCGGCAGGCGCAACAGCAACAGGCCAGGTTGATGTATTACATCTAGGTAAAGCTGCCGGTGTCGATGCCCTGGGCTTGGCCTCCGCTCAAGAGGGTGAGCACCTCTTCCCGCTGAGGCGGACGAGAGGGGCTGGGATCCCTGGCAGGTTTTGGGTTATCCTGAAACCCATTGCCTCTCGAATGGCTTCCTTTCCATGACCTTTCGTTTCCCTCGCTCTCAGGCTGCCGATACGTTTTCTTCGGAAGATTTTGCCAAGGCTCTGGAGGCGCAAAGCCTTGACTTTCAACCGGGACAGGTGGTGCGAGGTCGCATCTTCCAGCACCAGAACGATGGGGCCTTGGTAGATATCGGCGGCAAGTCGCCGGCCTTTTTGCCCCTGAAGGAAGCCGGGATCCGCCCAGGAGAGGATTTGAGCGGGCTTTTTCCCCTCAAAAGCGAAGCCGATTTTCTCATCTTGCGAGAGGACTCGGAAGGGCAAATCGTGCTCTCGGCGCGGCGGCTGCGGCTGAAGCGACTTTGGGAGGAGCTGGCCGAAAAACAGGCCAGTGGCCAGACAGTAACTGCCCCGGTGATCGGCACCAACAAGGGTGGAGTGCTGGTGGATGTGCAGGGGCTGCGGGGCTTTATTCCTCGCTCGCATCTCAACCAACGGGAAGATCTAGAAGAGCTGGTGGGCCAATCGCTGACCGCCAGTTTGCTGGAAGTCAACCCTGCTGCCAACAAGCTGGTGCTCTCCCAGCGAGTAGCGCGACAGGCTGAGAGCCTGGGAATCTACACCACCGGCCAGGTGGTTCGGGGCAAGGTCAGCGCCCTCAAGCCCTTCGGCGTTTTCGTGGAGCTGGAGGAGGGGGGCAGCGGGCTGTTGCACATCAAGCAGGTCAGCCAAAGCTTTGTTGCCTCCTTATCCGACTTGTTCCGGCCTGGTCAGCCGCTCAAGGCCGTGGTCATCGATGTGGATGAGGCCAAAGGGCGGATAGCGCTCTCTCTGCGGGTGTTGGAAAAATACCCCGGCGAGGTGTTAGAGCAACTGCCTCTCATTACCGAGGAAGCCGAAGAGCGGGCCAGCAAACTGAAGGGAAGAATCACGTCCGAGGGCAAGGTCATATGAACTACTCCACCGCGTAGGCGGGTGGGGTTTCCTCACCCGCTTGACAGCAGAGCTTTTGTCTCTTCTTCTGCCCCAGTTGCTTC
>NZ_JANSJN010000165.1:0-2825 GCF_047462555.1 Synechococcus sp. B60.1 | reverse complement strand
GTAGCCCCCGCCAACGCGGGGGCTTTTGTTTGTTGCTCTTAGTTTCCACTCTCTAGGGATCCCCCCGAAGGGGAACCCAGGGTTTTAGTGGTGTATTGCCACATGGACAAAACGTGGCGTTTCCAATTTCTAGGGATCCCCCCGAAGGGGAACCGTTTTAGACGCCTTAGTGAAGGCTGTAGAAGTTCTAAAGCCTTTGTTTCCAATTTCTAGGGATCCCCCCGAAGGGGGAACTGTTCACCAGCCTTAACAACTGCTACCTCGTTGAGGTGTTTCCAATTTCTAGGGATCCCCCCGAAGGGGGAACAAAATGGAAAGATCTACATTCCATATCAAGAGTTCGATTATGGGAAGTTTCCAATTTCTAGGGATCCCCCCGAAGGGGGAACTTAAGAACGGGATGCCCCACCGCTCTGTATTTGATAACTCTGGCGTTTCCAATTTCTAGGGATCCCCCCGAAGGGGGAACTTAGTGAGCTCCTGAGAATTGCCCTGGGAATCGGGAGTTTCCAATTTCTAGGGATCCCCCCGAAGGGGGAACCTGAAGCCAGCAGCGAAGAAGAGCTGCGGGATTGGGTTTGTGTTTCCAATTTCTAGGGATCCCCCCGAAGGGGGAACGGCAACCCCCTCGGGCTCATGCTTCCACAGCCCGAGAAGGTTTCCAATTTCTAGGGATCCCCCCGAAGGGAGAACGATTGAGCAAGCCGAACGCGAGGTAGCGTTCGCGCTGCAGAAAGTTTCCAATTTCTAGGGATCCCCCCGAAGGGGGAACTGGACTTGTCGTTCACCACCCTCACCCACAACTATGGTTTCCAATTTCTAGGGATCCCCCCGAAGGGGGAACTTTGGGAGCTCTGTATGCGAATGGAGTCCATGGATCTGAGGGCGGTTTCCAATTTCTAGGGATCCCCCCGAAGGGGGAACCGCGTTAGTCAGCCAGTTGGCTACTGGTCACTCCCTATGCTCAAGTTTCCAATTTCTAGGGATCCCCCCGAAGGGGGAACACCGGTACAGAGCAACTGGACTGCGGGAGCTACGGGGATGTTTCCAATTTCTAGGGATCCCCCCGAAGGGGGAACCGGCCTTCCTCGTCACCAAAGCGGCGACGGGCTGCAGGTTTCCAATTTCTAGGGATCCCCCCGAAGGGGGAACGTTCCGGCTCCGCTTCCCCTTCCTGCTCCGCCAGCGGTAATTTCCAATTTCTAGGGATCCCCCCGAAGGGGGAACTCCAGGTGTGTCTCGTGGATGCCGGCAATGTAGTTGCCGGGGGCATTTCCAATTTCTAGGGATCCCCCCGAAGGGGGAACAACATTCGGCTCTCCCTGAGAGAGCCTGATGAGGAGTTTCCAATTTCTAGGGATCCCCCCGAAGGGGGAACGCAACAACTCAAGCCCGAGCAGCGGTTAAAGCTCATAGGAAAGTTTCCAATTTCTAGGGATCCCCCCGAAGGGGGAACCAGGTGGACCGGGATCTGGAGGAGCTCTGGGCGGCGGTTTCCAATTTCTAGGGATCCCCCCGAAGGGGGAACTTCGACTACGTTCTCAAGGGTGTAGGTCGGGTGCCAGAGGTTTCCAATTTCTAGGGATCCCCCCGAAGGGGGAACAACTCCCGCGGGCACCCGGCCCGCATCACCCCCTGGGAACGTTTCCAATTTCTAGGGATCCCCCCGAAGGGGGAACTTGAGGTGTGTATGGTAACCACCGAAGAACTGGAGCTAGAAGTTTCCAATTTCTAGGGATCCCCCCGAAGGGGGAACGCAGCTTCATCAATTCCCGGGTTATTGACTCCTTACGGTTTCCAATTTCTAGGGATCCCCCCGAAGGGGGAACAGTGCCACCAGGCGGGCTTGCTCCTGCTCGTTCAGGTTTCCAATTTCTAGGGATCCCCCCGAAGGGGGAACACGACACCCTCGTCTATGTGAACTCAGACGACTGGGCCACAGGTTTCCAATTTCTAGGGATCCCCCCGAAGGGGGAACTCGACTGCCTTGAGTCGGTATGTCCGGCTTCGGTTGAACTTGGGGTTTCCAATTTCTAGGGATCCCCCCGAAGGGGGAACTTCTAAGTAGTCAGGCAGCCGAGGTGCTGCTGATGAAGTTTCCAATTTCTAGGGATCCCCCCGAAGGGGGAACACTCATACGAAGGGCGTCAGCCTCTTCGTACAACACAGTTTCCAATTTCTAGGGATCCCCCCGAAGGGGGAACATCCCCGAGGCCTACCGGCAGGGGATGGACTGGTTGTGCCGGTTGCGTTTCCAATTTCTAGGGATCCCCCCGAAGGGGGAACCGCGACCGTCCACCATGTCCCCGGTGCGGCAACACCCAGACGTTTCCAATTTCTAGGGATCCCCCCGAAGGGGGAACCAGCGCAGTGTCTGGATGACTCGATGGTGCTGCTGCTGCTAAGTTTCCAATTTCTAGGGATCCCCCCGAAGGGGGAACCGGCCATTCACGGGCTAAGGGCGTTCGCCGACGCCTACGGGTTTCCAATTTCTAGGGATCCCCCCGAAGGGGGAACCCCGCTGGGAGCTGACGCAGGAAGAACGCGAGGTAGCGTTCGGTTTCCAATTTCTAGGGATCCCCCCGAAGGGGGAACCGAGTGGGATGTAGAGCGTCTCGATGAGACGCTTAGAGATGTGTTTCCAATTTCTAGGGATCCCCCCGAAGGGGGAACCGGGGAAGGACCGGGTAGCAATTAGTCGACCGCTGTCATGTTTCCAATTTCTAGGGATCCCCCCGAAGGGGGAACCTCTACCCCTATTAAACCCAAGCGGGGCAAGGAATGCAAGACCCATTTGCGAGGGGGTCGGTCGAAGACGGCAAAAA
>NZ_JANSJN010000164.1:0-2867 GCF_047462555.1 Synechococcus sp. B60.1 | reverse complement strand
GGAAGACATGATGAGCACACGATGGATGCCATGGCGCTGCGTGCCGAGGAAGGACGGGGCACGGCACCGATATGCTCCGGGGAGCCGCGTGCAGGCTGTGATCCGGAGGTCTCCGAATGGGGCAACCCGCTGCCATCTGGCAGCGCTCCGCATCAGCGGAGCGGGAACCCGGCCAACTGAAACATCTCAGTAGCCGGAGGAAGAGTGAACGACACCCGTAGTAGCGGCGAGCGAACCGGGTGAGGCCTAAACCGTGCGCGTGCCAAGGGAGCAGCCGTTGCGCGCACGGGGTTGGAGGACGACCCACGCCCATCCTGCTCGATGGGCCTCACGCGACCGCGTTCAGCAGAAGCAGTGTGGAACCCTGCACCAGAGAGCGTGAGAGTCGCGTATGCGTGCGCCTCAGCGTGAGGGGTCGTTCCTGAGTAGGTCCGGGCACGAAGAACCCGGGCTGAAGCCGGGCAGACCACTGTCCAAGGCAAGCTACACGCAGTGACCGATAGCGCACAGTACCGTGAGGGAACGGTGAAAAGTACCCCGGTGAGGGGAGTGAAAGAGACCCTGAAATCGTGTGCTTCCACGCCGTGGGAGCCGGGCAACCGGTGACCGCGTGCCTTTTGGAGTATGATCCGGCGAGTAATCCTCGGTGGCGTGGTTAAGGCAGAGCCAGCCGGAGCCGGAGTGAACGCGAGCCTGAACAGGGCGAGCGTCGCCGGGGATTGACCCGAAACCGTGTGAGCTACCCATGGCCAGGCTGAAGCGTCCCTAACAGGACGTGGAGGGCCGCACCGGTGTCTGTTGCAAAAGGCTCGGATGAGCTGTGGGTAGGGGTGAAATGCCAATCGAACACGGAGATAGCTGGTTCTCCCCGAAATGTATTGAGGTACAGCCGCGGCAATGGCACACCCGGAGGTAGAGCACTGTTGTTGTGCGGGGGCTTCACCGCTTACCAAGCGACGGCAAACTGCGAATGCCGGGTGTGTGCACCGCGAGTGAGACGGCGGGTGCGAATATCCGTCGTCGAGAGGGAAACAACCCAGACCGCCGGCTAAGGTCCCCCAGTGGTCGCTAAGTGGGAAAGGTTGTGGCGCCGCTTAGACAACCAGGAGGTTGGCTTAGAAGCAGCCATCCTTGAAAGAGTGCGTAACAGCTCACTGGTCAAGCAGCGCTGCGCCGAGGCTGTAACGGGGCAAAGCGACCCACCGAAGCCGCGGGTTGACCGAGAGGTCAACGGTAGGGGAGCGTCGTGACCGCAGGGAAGGGACGGCGGAAGCCGCACTGGAGCGGGCACGAGTGCGAATGCCGGAATGAGTAACGGAGAAGCGATGTGGCAATCATCGCCACCGAAAGTCAAAGGGTTCTGCCGCACGGATGCACCGCGGCAGGGTAGTCGGGCCTAAGGGGACGGCCACGGCCAGACCCGATGGACAACAGGTGAATAGTCCTGTACCGTGGAGTGGTCGCTTGACCAATGCCGGATGCTGAGGGGTAGTCGCCGCGGCGAGACGAGCGCCGTCCAAGCCGGTAGGGAGCAGGGCGAAGGAAATCCGTCCTGCGCTGACCGAGAGGTGAGTGAAAGGGGGTTGGGGAACCAACCGCCAATGGCGAGGCGCCTGTGCAGCCACGAAAGGCCGGCTCGGGAGACCACCCACGCCCGTACCGCAAACCGACACAGGTAGACAGGTCGAGGAGACCAAGGTGGACGAGTGACCCCCGGTTAAGGAACTCGGCAAATTGACCCCGTACCTTCGGAAGAAGGGGTGCTGCGTGTAGGGTGAAGCCCCTGGCGGGTGGAGCCCGAGGCAGCCGCAGGGTCCAGGCCCGGGCGACTGGATACCAGAACCACAGCTCCCTGCTGAAGCCGGAAGGCGACGTATAGGGGGTGATGCCTGCCCAGTGCCGGAAGGTTAAGGGGAGGGGTGAACGCTCCAAACCGAAGCCCCGGTAAACGGCGGCTGTAACTATAACAGTCCTAAGGTAGCGAAATTCCTTGTCGGGTAAGTTCCGACCCGCACGAAAGGCATCACGATCTGGGCACTGTCTCGACCAGGGGCTCGGTGAAATTGCAGTGGCCGTGAAGATGCGGCCAACTCAGAGCGGGACAAAAAGACCCCGTGGAGCTTTACTACAGCTTGCCATCGGGTAGCGGAGGCCGATGCGTAGGATAGGTGGGAGGCGGAGAAGGCGGACTTGCGGGTCTGCTGGAGCCGACGGTGAAATACCACTCTTCGGTCTGCGCTGCCCTCACCGGCGGAAGGCTGGGACGGTGGCTGGCGGGTAGTTTGACTGGGGCGGTCGCCTCCTAAAGGGTAACGGAGGCGCGCAATGGCGCCCTCAGGCGGGATGGTCATCCGCCGTGGAGTGCAACGGCAGAAGGGCGCTTGACTGCGAGGCAGACAGGCCGAGCAGGGATGAAAGTCGGCCGTAGTGATCCCACAGTACCGGGTGGAAGGGCTGTGGCTTAACGGATAAAAGCTACCCCGGGGATAACAGGCTCAGACCGCCCAAGAGTTCATATCGACGGCGGAGCGTGGCACCTCGATGTCGGCTCGTCGCATCCTGGGGCTGGAGTAGGTCCCAAGGGTTGGGCTGTTCGCCCATGAAAGCGGCACGCGAGCTGGGTTCAGAACGTCGTGAGACAGTTCGGTCTCTATCCGCTCTGAGCGCGTAGAGCAGTGCGCGGGGCTGGCCCTAGTACGAGAGGACCGGGCTGGACGGACCGCTGGTGGAGGAGTTGTGGGGCGGCCTGCAAGCTCCGTAGCTATGTCCGGGAGTGAGAACCGCTGAAAGCATCTAAGTGGGAAACACGCCGCAAGACGACTGCTCTCACAGCGCAAGGCTGGTAAGCCCCCCGCGAGATGAGCGGG
>NZ_JANSJN010000163.1:0-2900 GCF_047462555.1 Synechococcus sp. B60.1 | reverse complement strand
CAAGCAGATTAGGCCATACCAGATGTTGAGAGGTCTCGTGGGCTCGGAGATGTTTATATGAGACAGCCTCTGGGAGTGGGGCCGGGGGTGAGGGTAAATTTGAAACGACCATAACCCGATCGATTGGATGGGGATTTGATTGGGCCTAGCTTGAGCAATTCAGTATTTGAGAAAAAGCCTTGTTTTCGCCACCACCTCCCTCTTTTGCCCGTCCCCCCCTGGACTTTATCCCGCCGGCCTACAGCCCCTGGGTGCTGCGGCTTGTCCACGGGATCCTGCCACTGCTGTTGCGGCTGAGGGTGCGGCCCTGGCTTCCTTCCGGCATTGCCAAAATCGAGGCTAGGGGCGTGGAGACCCTGGCGCAGCTCTACCACCAGTTTCAGGCGGGCCAGATCCGGCTGATCCTCGCTTTCCACCATGTGGAGGTGGATGACCCCCTGGTGGGCCTCTACGTGCTCTCTCGCCTGGTGCCCCAGGCTGCCCGTCACCAAGGGATCCCCCTCCGCAAACCCATTCACGCCCATTTTCTCTACGACCGGGGCATGCCTCTTTGGGGGGGCGAGTGGCTAGGGTGGCTTCTGTCTCGCCTGGGCGGGATCCCTGTGCACCGGGGACGGCGGGTGGATCGGCTGGCGCTGGCGGCGGCGCGGCGCCTACTGCTGGAGGGCCAGTTTCCTTTTGGGATCGCGCCGGAAGGGGCCACCAACGGCCACAGCGAGCGGGTCAATCCTCTGGAGCCGGGAACAGCGCAGCTGGCCTTTTGGTGTGCCGAAGACCTGGCCAAAGCCGGTCGTTCGGAGAAGGTAGTTGTGGTGCCCATCGGGATCCAATACCGCTACCTGAAGCCTTCTTGGAAAAAGCTGGAGCGCCTGCTAAGCCACCTCGAGCGCCTCAGTGGCCTGACGCCGCCGGCGGCTCCCAAGCCTTCCGCAAACCGCCACTGGGCTCAGCGGATTTGTGGCCTGGCCCACCACCTGCTGGCCCAGATGGAAACGTTTTACGACCTTCCCCCTCTTCCCTCTGGGGCGCCTTTCAACGCCCGCCTGGAGCGGCTGCTCCACACGGCGCTGCAGACGGCCGAGACCTACTTTGGCCTATCTCCCCAAGGGGATTGGAACAGCCGCTGCCGCCGCATCGAAGAAGCCGCCTGGACCCAGATCTACCGAGAAGAATTGCGGCATCCTGGATCCCTGGCTCCGCTGCAGCGGGGGTTGCTCGACTGGAAAGCCCAGCAGGCCACCCTCTACCTACAGCACATGCGCCTGGTGGAAAGCTGCGTGGCCGTGCAAGAAGAGTACTTGCTGAGTAAGCCTTCTTTTGAGCGGCTGGCAGAAAGTGCCCTGATCCTGTTTGATGTCTTGGCCCGCCTGCGCGGCGATCCCTACCCGGCCCGGCCTCGCCTGGGTTGGCGAGAAGTTCAGGTTACGGTGGGGGATCCCATCTTGGTGAGCCAGCGGTGGGAACGCCAGTACCGCCAAGGCCGCCAGGAAGCCAGACAGGCAGCAGCCGAGCTAACTCAAGATTTGCAACTTGCTCTCGAGCGCATGATCTCTTGAAGCAGCAATATGCCTGGCTGGCACAGTTGCCTGTGGTAGGGATGCGGAGCCCTTTCTCCCGCTCCCCTCTCCCAGAGGGAGAGGGGCTGGGGGTGAGGGTAGCAGTGCGGAGCGGTGGGGGAGTCTTTCAATCTAATGACCATAGAGCAAGGAAAGCCCCCCAGCCAGAACGGAAGAAGCCTGCCGGGGATCCCCTGGACTTAGAAACGACTGGCCCTACTGCCGACAGGTAAACCAGCTTTTCATCGTAGAACAGCGCTGAGCCTTGGTCGCCTTGCTGCGACTCTGCCCGGTACTCCTGGCCTTCGCCCACAGTCGTTACCGCTTCCCAAGGCCATTGGGTTATGTTGGCCCAGTATTTGAGAACATCCTCAGAGGTGACCTTGGCTTGCGAGGGGGCTGCTCGCAGGGCCTCGATGGCTAGACCAGCTACCAGGCGAGGCCACAACCGGCTGCAAATCTGCGCCGTTCCGAAGAGATCCAGCGAGCGCACACGACCACCTATGGCAATGGCTAGGCCAGTTGCTCCTTTGACGTAGTCAATGTCTTTGCGGAACTTCTCGAGCTCCCGATTGTAGGTTACATAGGCAGCATCAAGGGCGGCAGTAGGGGAGCTAACACCAAGCTCGCGGTGAAGATAGGCAACGGTGTCCCATACTCTTCCCTGCTCTGAGCGATGGCCAAGTTTGTTTTTCAGCGACTGGAAGACACCCCTTTTTAACTCGTGCCGCAACTTGTTGGGGACAAAGTGCTCGGCATCGCTCATCTCGCGAGAATGGAAGTGCCACCTCCCAGCTTCTACGCAGGAAACGGGTATTGTAACCTTGCTTTTTGGCTTGATTAGGACGGTGGTGTTGAGAACCCGGTTTTGTTTGGCTCCTATCAGCTCCTGGCCTTCTACCAGCAGCAACAGAGACTCACTGTGGTTTTCCACAACTAGCTGAGGCACGGCTCCGGCCTCGCTCACCTCGGTGATGGTTGCTTCCTTGAGCTGCAGTTCAGGAAGGCGATAGGCAACTTCCTGATCCCCCTCAGAAAAGAGGGGAAAAACCTGAAAGCTGCCCTCTTGAATGGGATCGCCAATACGCAGGGCTGGAAAGTTAAGGCTGGCCATCGGCTCCTCCTTCGCGTTGAAGTTGAAAGGGTGTTGCGCAAGCTGCCTTTTTCCGTGTTGGCATGGGATCAGCTCGCTGGATCCTGCTCCACTCTAAAATTCTTTGGAAGTTTCCCCTTCCCAAAGACAAGAAGACTCAACCTTTGCCGGGTACTGCCCCAGCTTTTGGGAAGACAGCAGGGGGGATAGAAACAGCCGTTGCGCCAAGGTCTGCCCAAAAAGCAAGGGAT
>NZ_JANSJN010000162.1:0-2918 GCF_047462555.1 Synechococcus sp. B60.1 | reverse complement strand
TTAACCTACAGAATCCCCAGAGCCCCCTTAAAGTCGAAAAGGCTTCGGGCAAGCTTCTGAGGAACAAAATCCCAAGACCTAGCCAGCGCAAGTTAGCTTGGGCGTTTAGCTGGGGATCTCAATCGTGACATTGGCCAACTGCACATCGTCATAGTCCGCCCAGGCCCCACCGTACTGGCCGATTGTGTTACTCCCCAGCGGCACAAAGATATCCAGGGATCCACCAAAAAGCGGGATACTTATCCGAGGGTCGCCGGCGATCCTGCCAGGCTGGATCACCGTTTTGCCAGTGCGCAGGGTAACAGTATTCAGGCCCAGGCGCAGATGCTCTAGCGGCAGAGGGATGCGCAAGCCGTCTCCTCCCAACTGGATCTGCTCTACCTCCACCCCGTTCAAAAGCACTCGCATGGGAGACATGTCGGCATTAGGGATCTGGGATTGTCCGGCCCGATAGGCGGCGGCTGTATCCAACCCAATCAGGGATCCAATCCGCAGAACTGGTGGACGGGGCGGCAGACGTTCTAGGCTGAAGGAGCGGGTCATCTCCCCCCCTTGGGCAGGAGCAAGAAATTGGCCAGCAGCCGCCGACTCAGGCGAATACCGGTTATCGCCTAGGCGGATGACATTGGCCTCCAGCACCAGCGTGCTGTTGGGATCCCAGCGCTCCAACTGCAACTGCCAAGGTCGCTCCCCGCCGGTCTGTCCGCTGCCTGTGCTCTGGGAATAGGGCAAATAGTTCTCCAGCCGCGCCACCAAAATCTCCTCTGCCGGCAGCGGCCCCGGCAGGCGAAACCGCCCCTGGGCATCGGTGCGCACCGCAATCCCGGCTCCCGGAATGGCCACCTCCACGTCGGCCAAGGGCTGCCCTGTCAGGCGATCCACCACCTGCCCAGAGTAGGCAGAATCCAACTGCACCTGTCCAGTGGGCACATCCGTGGCCGCCTGAATGCGCTGCTGCAACATCTGCCAATCGGCTTCTGTAATTCGTCCATCCTGGTCAACATCGGCAGCCCGGATCTGGTCGTCGGTCAACCCCCGTTCTCCGCGCAAATAGGCCCCCAACAGGTTGCGATCCTGCACCGTCAAGCGGCTATCCCCATCCAGATCACCCGGTTGAAAAGGCTGCGCTTGGGCAGAAGACACGCCTATCCAACCCAGAGCAAGGGATCCCAGCAGCAGCAAGAGGGAACGCCCCCATGAGGAGACCCTAGACATAGGCAACTCTCCTGAAAAAAGAGCTAGCCGCAGAGCCGGGAAGGCTTTGTTTACGTTCTAGCGCAGTTCACCGCTTTGCCGCCGGGTTAGCCAGCCGATTGAGGCTACTCTTGAGCGCATATTTTGCCGATTCGCCCTCTGCCCACTGGGACAGGCCAGAACTCGAAAGCTTGATGGTAAGATGAGCGTGGTGACCTGCTTCTTCTATGGCTCGATACTCCTGCGTGACTCAGCTTATGGGATCAGCCGAGCAGCTAAGCGAAGCGATCCGCGCGGTCTTGGAGCGTTGCCAGCTTACCGTCCTACACAACAGCCCTGACTACTGGGTGGCCGGCGAGCCGCCTGGAAAAAATCCCTACACCAAGCTGGTGACGGTGGAGGTGTTTGTGGATCGCAGCCGCCAAGCCGCTGACGGGTCTGTAGAGGTCACCTGCATCGCCAAAAACGAAGAGCTACCCCTGAGAAGCGTCAACCATTGCCAACAAACCTTTGACCAATTGAGGGCAGAGCTAGCCCAGTTGCAAGCTCAACTGCAGCTTGCTGCTCGACAAAAAGAGGCCATAGAATAGCGAAGCTGAGTTCCCTTGGATCTCATGGCACGTCGCTGCCAACTGACCAACAAAAAACGCAACAACGCTTTCGCCATCTCCCACTCCCACCGGCGTACCAAGCGCCTGCAGGAGGTTAACTTGCAGTGGAAACGCGTCTGGTGGGAGGACGGCAAGCGGTTTGTGCGTTTGCGCCTTTCCACCAAGGCCCTGAAAACCCTCAAGACCAAAGGGATAGGGGCCATGGCCCGCGAAGCTGGAATCGACCTCAACCAATTTTGAGGGATCAGCCGGTGCCTTGACCTCCTGAGAACTGATCTGCTACGGCTGGCGGGAGAGTGACTTCGGCTACAGCTCACAGCAATCCAAACAGTTTGCGTGACTTGGGCTGGAGCCCCGCCAGCAGAGTGTTGAGGGTATCCCGCTGAGTAAGCTCGTTGGTGCCGCTCGCGCGCTCGATCAAGAACTTGCGCATTTCGTCCGAGAGCTTGGCGTCGGTAAAGTCGGCGCCGACAAAGCTGGCCCCTTCGATTTGGGCCTCTTGTAGGTTGGCCCCCACTAGGAGGGCTTGGTTGAAGTTGGCATGTTGCAACTGACAACTGGCTAGGACGGCCTGGGAGAGGTTGCAGCGAAATAGGTTGGCTTGGCGAAAGTCAGCGGCAAAAAAGTTTCCTTCCGCTAGGTTGGCAGCCACCAAGCTGGCCTCGCGAAAGATGGAGTGGCTGAAGCGCCCCCCCTGAAAGCTGCTTTTGTCCAGCTTGGCAGCGGTGAAGTTGCTGTAGTCTCCCAGGGCTTGACTGAAGCTGGATCCCCGGAGGTCGGAGGCAGCGAAGTTGGCCCGCTCCATCTCGGCACGGCGAAAGTTGCATAACCGCAGATCTGCCTGTTGCATACTGAGCGAGCGCAGGTTAGCCCGCGTCAAGTTGGCCTTGGGCATCTGGATGCGGTCGAACAGGCCCCGCGAGAGGTAAGCACCTTCAAGGTTGGCGCCCAACAGGGAGCGTCCTTCTCGCAGGGCTGCTAGCAAGTCCCGCGTGGTTTCAATGCGAACCGGCTCGGAGGGTTGGGGAGAAGAAACACTCACAGACAGACCACTTCTCACAGGCAGGCCAGAAACCTGGTCAACCTGACCGAAACACTGAGGGCTAACAGGGA
>NZ_JANSJN010000161.1:0-2957 GCF_047462555.1 Synechococcus sp. B60.1 | reverse complement strand
AACAACAAAGGCGCCACCGGCTACGGCGTGCGCACCCTGGTGGAGTGGGTCTTGGCGCGGCAGGCTGCAGCCACCTCTTGAAGAGATCCCGCCTGAGCACCCAGGTGCGGCTGGGGGGAGAAGAATGCTACCTGGGCCCCACCCCCGAGCGGGATACCCTGCTTTGTACTTGTCGAAGCTGTTACCGAAGGCGGGCAAGATCTGAGCGCCCTTAGCCTGCCCCTGGGGAATCAAAACCAAGCCTCTGCTACGGCTGTACTCTGAAGTCAAAACTCTAGAACTAGAAGCGGTGAATCGTCTATTGCTGCTTTGAGGTCACCGCCACAGCAACATTCACCCAGAGGTAGAGAGCTACTGGCTGGTTTGACTATTTAATTAATTTTAATGATCACAGGAGCTTGACCAGAAATTGGAGGACTCGAGGAGTCTGTAACGGTTACCAGCGTCGAGAGAGTGGAACCAATGGGAGGTGCACCTGCCTGTGCTGGGCATTGGATAGAAATGATACCATTTGTCGTGTTGAGCGTGACTCCAGAAGGCAGAGGAGGATCTGCTGTGTAGGTAAAAGGAGGAAGAACCTTCCCTCTAGTGGTAACTTGGGGAACTACGGTAACTATTTTCCCTAAGTTATTTGTACAGTCTACCGATTGAGCATACTCAACCTGAATAGAGCCAACGGCTGACTTGACAGGGATCACAATGTTAATATCTCCTGTTAAGAAGTTACTAGCAGTAGTCAGGGCTGTGTTTAGTTTAACAGTTATGGAGCCAGCAAACACACCATCGGTTAATCGAATAACCCCGAACTGCTGAGGTCCCTTATTGCCTTCCTTAAAGATAAGAGTTGAAGGTGAAACAGTGAACGGAGCACCTGGCGCAAAAGGATTAGGGGTTCCACCTATGTCCAGTACAACCTGACCTCCAACTGGAGTTATTTTGAGCTCAACTTTTACAGCTTTAGTAGCTCCAATTAGGTCATTATCGAGGAACTCTATCGAAGAAGGAGTAACTGTAATACTAGGCGGCGGCTCTTGCTGCTTTAAGGTCACCGGCACGGCAACATTCACGCTGCCCACCGGATAATTGGCAGCGGTTGTGGCCGGGTCGCGGGTAACTGTGATGGTGGCATTGCCCTCCTGTGTAGCCGGGATCAAACGCGTCAGCACAACCTTGGGTGTATCTGTGGATCCTGGTGGAACGACAACTGTTACGAACGAGGCGGCTGTTGTGGAAACGCCCACCACCTGCGGGTTGCTGCTTTCTACCTTCAACACCAAGCTGCCGTTGGCCGGAGGAGCAGACGGCTTAAGCGTGAGAGTTTCTATAGAGCCAACAGTCGTCTTTGAGTCAAACGTAACTTCTGCTGGCGTAACGCTAACTTTTTCAACAGGAAAGGGAGTAGGGGGAGGAGGAGGGAAAGGGGTAAAAGGAGCAGGAGTTTCTGCTTTGATGGTCGGGAGAGGAGCAGGAGAGGGGATTGGAGGAATGGTTGGGGCTGCAACGGGAGTTTGGATGACAATCGTAGGAGCCGGCAAAGGGATCCCTGGTGGCGCTATGGGAGGTAGGCCCACCTCGGTACCACCAGTGGGCACGCTAGGAGTCTGAGGCGGAATGATCGGTCCAGGGACAAAGCTGGTGGCGTTCTTGTCCTTGGTTTGCTGGCAGCTAACCAAGCTGGCTGTGGTGAAGAAAACAGCGCCTACACTGCCCAAAGCCCGCGACCAATTCTTTCTAATCCTGATCCTCTTCACGTTCATTTCCTGCCACCCTCACTTAACAAAATAGGCATCACAAATCTGGCTAAAGTCGTCATCACAGGTTAGCCACTAGTTAACCACCAGATTGATGGGAGGAGCTGCACTGGGTAGAGTCTGATTGTTCGACACAAATAGCAGCGGCAAGGTGTAGATCCCGGGAGCTGTTGCCTGAATAGAAACATTGACCGCGCAAGTGGCACCTGCGGCTAAGACTCCGCCCGAAAGACTGATGATCCTCGTCCCAGGTATGGCACCAAGAACTCCTCCGCAGGTATTTGGATTAGCAATGCCGGCAGGTGTGGAAGGATTGGCAACAGCCACTCCCTCAGGCAAGATCGCCTGGAAGTTCAGACCACTCAAGGGAATGGCCCCAGCCACTCGGTTATCGACCACAAAAGTGAGAGTAACAGGCGTGTTGACCGGCGCTGGATTGGGCAGTAAGAAGCGGGTAAACAAAGGCGACGGCCCTACAGGAACCGGCGTCGGAACAGGGGTAGGGCCTGAAGTCGGCGTAGGTACGGGCGGCAGGGGTGTCGGCGTCGGGGTAGGCGTTGGCTGAGGGAGATTACTACAGGCTGGAATTGCAGAGCCACGAACTTCGTTTCGAGTTTCCTCTGGATTGAAAATCGAGTCGTCAACCCGTAAAACTTGACCAAAGCTATCTCGGATAGTTAGAACAAAAACAATGTCGTCCCCTGTCAGTCTGTCTTCGCCTTCGATCCTTCTAATCCCCTTTGAAAAAATCCTCAAGTCCTCGAAAAACCTAGGGTCTGTTGGAAATGTATAGCTAAAGTTGAATCCGTTAGCATCGGTGAACGTGTTGCCTCTCCCAATCAGCAGGTTCCTAAACTGACTCAGGGCCTCGGGCCGGATTACGCCAGTAACATCCGTTCCGCAAGTGATATTCAAGACCTGAATGTCTACACTCGCAATCACCCCTCGGACAATCAGGTTGGTCAATTCCACCCTGTAAGAGAGCGAGGCAAAGGGCTGGTCGACATCGAAGCCGCCCCCTGTCCCAAATTGCGGCGGATCCGGCAGGTCGGGCTGAATGGGCGGCGGCGTGATGGGGGCAAAGTCTGGCCCAGGGCGGAAGGTGATGGGTGTGAGGTTGGGCGAGATCGTGGGGGCCACGGCCACGGGAGGAGGCGTGGATCCATTGGCGGTCAAGAGGGGTGGCAAGCCGCCCGTGGTCTCGCT
>NZ_JANSJN010000160.1:0-3121 GCF_047462555.1 Synechococcus sp. B60.1 | reverse complement strand
ACTCCTCATCCTGCCACCCTTCTGCCCCGGATCAAGCACCCTTTTGCCAGGAAATAGGCAAATCTTCCGGTTTTTGGGGGGCAAAGCGTCAACCCCCCGCCCCCCAGACCGCGCTGTATCCCCCTGGATCCCAACTTTTCTTGAAAAAAGGGCAAGACTTGTCAACCTGGGCAGATCTGCCTGTATGATTTACGGAGTAACCAGAGCAAGCGCTGACACAAGCGCGTATGCGTCTCCCGCCCGAACGGCAAGCCCCTAGCCCCATTAGTTGCTTTGGGCCGGTCAATCGGGTAAGTTAAGGGAAGTGTTCAGCCGGACCCTACTTTTTTGGTTAAGAGGAGAAAAATGAACGGAACAATGCAGAAGTGGCTGCTGAAGTCACTTGGTTCTCTGACTTTAGCGTCTGCCGTGGTACTTGTGCCTGTGATCCTGACGGGCTGCGGCGAGGACAGCGCTGGCCCTGCGGTGCCCGTGCCGCCCCCACCGCCGCCAGCTCCCCCGGCTCCCCCGTCGCCAACTCCCACGCCAACTCCGGCGCCGGCAGGCACGATTAACGTTACGCCTGAGACCGACATTAACCGGATTATTGAGACTTCCGATCGCACTCGGCCTCTCACCCTGGTTCTGGGGCGGGGTGTTTACCGCCAGAACATTGTGATCAACCGCAGCAACGTCACGGTGCGCGGCGCAACCGGCGATGTGGGCGATGCCGTCGTGGTAGGTGGGGCTACCGGTGCGCCGGTTCAGGTGACGAACAACGCTTCCGGCGTCGTCCTGGAGAACTTCTCCATCCTCAACACCCGCTCCTTGGCGTCCATTGAGTACGGCATCAACGCCGAAGACGCCACCGAAGTCACCGTTACCGGCGTAGATATAGTCCTCTTCCCCACCGTGACCCCTCCGGCCTCGCGCGGGGTGGCGATCGGCTTTGGCTCAGCGGCTGCCGGCGCCACCTCCAAGAACTTGACGGTTACCCGCTCCAACCTGTTTGTGGCTGGCGCGGGCAGCTCGGCAGGCATCCGCATTGCCGGCGACAACGCGGGCATCAACCTCCGGGTGGAAACCAACAACATCTTCTTGGGCTACGAAGCTGTCCCCGACATCTCAGATCAGCTGATCAGACCTACGGCCCAGGATGTGGGTGCCGGCTCTGCCGCCATCTTTATTGAGTCGGCGGTGACGGGGCTGAGCCTGACTTTTGCCGGCAACACCATCACCCCGAGAACGGCGACGGCCAACGTCTACGCCATTCGTGACGACCGCGGCAGCGGCTTGAGCGCGGCTGAGCGGCGGGCCATTGTGGCGGCAGGCAGCGGCCTTGCTTTCAACAGCAACACCAGCAACGTCTATCTCTCCCTCACCCGCGCCATTGCCGAGGCGGCCGGCCCCAACCCGACGGTGACGGCAGGCCCGGGTTCCTTCACGGCAGAAGGTGAGATTGTGATCCCTGCCGACAAGCCGGGCCTGACGCTGAACTCCCTCGACGGCACGAGCACGCTGCGCAACGTCAAGATCTTGGCCAACGATGCTACCCTAGGTGGGACAGAAGGCAATGGCTTCCGCATTACGGGCACCCGCGGATCGGATCCGGATGCAGGCGGCCCGGCGGCGGACTACCAGGTGGGCATTGGTGAGTGCGACCTAGCCAACCAAGGGGCGCGCAACGTAGAAGTTTCCTTCAACGACTTCGCACGGCCCACGCAGGCCGACAACTACGTTTCTGTCCAAGTCTGCGACTTCTCGCAGGCCGATATCTACAAGAACCTGCTGCGCGGCTACACGGTTGCCGGCGTGCACGTGGTGTCGGCAGAGCCTGCCACGGTCACCATCCGCGAGAACCGCTTTGAGGCTTCCATCAACAGCCCCTTCTTCATCGCCGACATTGTGGATCGGCAGACCCAGGCTTCGGGCAACCTCTCGCCCTTTGCCAAGGCCTCGGTGACGGGCAACGTCTTCAACCAACCGCCCCAAGGCACGGGAGCTATCTACGCTCGTCCGAGTGTTGACCTCACGCCAACCGCGACCGGGGCGCTGGGCGGCGAAGGCACCATCCTGCAGGCTTTCTTCAACAACACCATCACGCCAACACCCGTTCCCGGCGTTACTGTGTGTGGACGCGTCGAGAGCTTGGCAGGCGCGCCGGGCAACCTGGTGAACTTCTTGGATAGCTCGCCAACTCTGGTTCCCTTCACCTCCAGCGTCTTCAACGTGGTGTCGGATGCCCTCTGCTCGTCGGTGGGCTTTGGTCCAGGGGCCAGCCTGCAGTTCCGTCCAGGCGGCACGCCACCAGCGGCTCCTACACCCACACCGACGTCCACACCTACACCAGCGCCTGCTGTAACAATTACCATTCCTGGTCTGCCTGCTGGCGCGACGGTGACGGTGACGGGTGCAGGAGGGTCGCCGGTGATCGCCACCTCCACGTCGGTGTCCGGCAACGTGGCCACCTTCCCCGGGCCGTTCACCATTCCCTTCGGCGGCCAGATCCGGATAACGCCGGCCATTGCCTCGCCGTCGGCAATCACAGTGGGTGGTACGACGCTGAACACCTTTGACAACACCACAAACCCCGGCAGCACCACCTACTTCAACTTCGGCCCCGCCATTTCGGTGAACTAGCCTGGGGCTAGCGCTATCAGGGCGACCTGTTTCTGTTGAGTCAACAAAAGAGCTGCTCAATGCCGCCAGGTCGCCCTTTCCTATCTGTCTTGCCTGCGCATTCCCGGTTTTTGGGTTCCCTACTGTACGTTTTGGATCCTGGTTGGGTATTCTATTACCAGGTTTGATATGGTTTTCCCTGTCGAGTGAGCCGGGCTGCGCTTGTCAAGACTTCAACCCTTGGTCAAGACCTTATCTTCGGAGATTTGTGACAATGTCTAACCGCAACTTCTTGCCTGGCTTGCGCTCTTCCCTGGTCTCTCTGGCCCTGGCCTCCTCGCTGGCCGGGGGGATGGCCGCCTGCTCTTCTGACACGCCCACCGCTACGCAGGTGCCTTCTACCATCTCGGCGCAACTGCCCGAGACAGCAGCCCCCGCCACCGACGGCATCGCCTTCTACTACGACGGGGTAAAGACCTCTATCAAAATCACAGATGCGGCGGTGCTCTTTGCCGCCTGCACC
>NZ_JANSJN010000159.1:0-3171 GCF_047462555.1 Synechococcus sp. B60.1 | reverse complement strand
AAGCGATATATCCAGAATCAGTCAGGAGGCGCTATCCCTCCCCACCCGGGTGGGGAATCCCGCGCCTTACGTTGAACTGCTGCGCTCCGGGCAAAACCTCGATAGCGACCGGCGGAGTTAATCGACATCAAATCAACAAGCTGGAAACCCTATCCTCCTCCCCTCTCCCTCAGGGAGAGGGGTTGGGGGTGAGGGATCCCTTTGCCAGCAGCAGTTTAGAAAAAAGGAGCCTAGAATGGCCGCAGATCCGAAAAACTCGAAACCATGAGATCTGCTGCTTGCTTAGCCTGTCTGCTCGCCGCTCTCTTTGTGGGAAAAGGGATCCCGGCTCTGGCCTCACCCGCTCTTTTGGTACTGGCCCAGTCAAGCTTTCAGCCCTACATCAATGCCCGCTTTGGCTATCGCCTCGACTATCCGGCCGATTTTGTCCCCCAAGGGGAATCCGATAGCGGCGACGGTCAGGTGTTTGTCGGCGAAGAGGGGGCTGAGCTCCGCGTTTGGGGTGGGTACAATATTTTTCAAGCAACGCCTGCCAGCGCCCTGCAAGAGGAGTTGCAGCGCAGCCGAGAAAGCGGACGCCGGGTTACCTATCAAGTTGCCGGTCGGGATTTTTTCGTGGTCTCCGGCTACGAGCCAGGCAGCTTGCGGATTTTCTATCTCAAAAAGCTTGTCCGCCCCTCTCTAGAGGCTGGCTTTGAATTGGTCTATCCGGCCAGCCGGCGCGAGCGCTACGACCGGGATGTGGAAGCCATAGCCCGCTCCCTGCGCTTTGGGGATCCCTGACCCAGGCCCCAGTTGGGGCATGATCATAGGGATCCCTGGCAAAACCCAATGGCCGAGAGACCGCTGGACAGTTGGCTGCGGGAACGGATGCAAGCCGTTGGCCTTTCCTCATGGCAGGCCTTGCAAGCTCAAGCAGGGATCAGCCGCCGCGCCCTCGATCAGGTGCGCCAAGGGCGGTGGGGATCCCTGCGCCTGGAGCAACTGCAAAAGTTGGCTGCCGCTCTCCGGTGGGATGTGGGATCCCTGCTTGGCGGCGGAAGGGGCTCTGACAATGCAGAGGCAATCTTCTCCCTGCTGCAGCCGCTGCTGACCAGCTACCCCACCGTCCGCGAGATTGCCCGGCGCAAGCCGGATTGGCCGGCCCAGAACGTGACAGCTCTGTTCCGGTCGCTGGATGCCCTGCTGCAGCAGTGGGGGTATGAAGCCATCGGCAGCCCTCTTGAATCCGTCCCCTTCGACCCGCAACTGCACCAGCCGGATCAGCCGGACATTCGGCCCGGGGATCCTGTCTATATCCGCTTTGTTGGCTACCGCTGCGGCGAACACATTCTTTGCCCGGCCAAAGTTAGTCGCTTCCTGCCCGGAGGATTGAGCTGATGGCACCCGTCCCCAAAGCGACGCTGGCTATTGATTTTGGCACCAGCAATACGGTTGTGGCGGTTTGGGATCCTGGACAAGAAGCGCCCCGCCTGCTCAGCCTTCCCGGCCTCTCCCGCCCCAGTTACGCGGCTATTCCCAGCCTGGTCTACGTCAAGGGAAAAGGCCAGCTCTTGGTGGGGGAAACCGTGCGCGCCGGGCGCTGGGGGGCAGTGGATCCGCAGCGCTTGTTTCAGGGCTTCAAGCGGGATCTGGTGGCGGAGTTTGTGCCCCCGCCGCGAGTTCTGGATGGGGAGCGCTACGATGCCGAGAGGGTGGCCCAGGCTTTTTTGCAGGCGGTGATGGAAGCCATCCAACAAGAGTACCCGCAGCCGCAACAGGTGGTGTTTACAGCTCCCGTCGGCTCTTTTGAGCGCTACTTAAACTGGCTGCGGAGGGTGGCCGGGGATCCCATTCAGATTGTGGACGAGGCCACTGCCGCTGCCCTGGGCTATTCGGTTGGCCAGCCGGGATCCCTTGTGCTGGTGGTGGATTTCGGCGGCGGCACCTTGGATCTCAGCCTGGTGCGCACCCTTCCCCCCCAGCCGGGCAACCCCGTCCTCAAGGCAGAGGTAATCGCCAAGGCAGATGCCTACGTGGGCGGATTGGACATCGACATCTGGATTGCCGAATACCTGCTGGGGCAACTGGGGCTGAGCCGGCAGCAGCTGGGAGCCCTGAGCTGGATTACCCTTCTGGAGCAGGCAGAACAGCTCAAGATCGCCCTTTCTGCCCAGCCCAAGGCGGTGGGCAGTTGGTTTGACGACGAAGCCCTAACTGCCTATGAGCTGCAGTTGGATCGGCAGGTGCTGGAGGAGATTCTAGAAACCCACCAGCTCTTGGATCAAATCCGCCAGTGCCTAGACGATGTGCTTCTCACTGCCCAGGCCAGGGGAGTGGGCAAAGGCCAAATTGAGCAGGTGCTCCTGGTGGGAGGCAGCTCCCAACTGCCGGCAGTCCAAGAGCTGCTCCGCTCCTACTTTGGCAAAAAGAAAGTCCGCTGCGAACGCCCCTTCGACGCTGTGGCCTTGGGCGCCCTGCAGGTGGGCCGCCAAGTTAAGCTGGAGGATCGCCTGCACCACAGCTACGCCATCCGCCTCTGGGATCCCTTGCAAAAAAGCTATATCTACTACCCTCTGTTTGAGCGGGGCAGCCCCTACCCCTGCCGACGCTCCGAGCCCTTGATCTTGCAGGTGGCCAACGACGGGCAAACCGAAATTCGCCTCGATGTGGGAGAAGTGGCTCAGGTGGCCCAGGCCGAGGTGGTTTACGACGAGCTGGGGCGCATGAGCAGCCGCCAACTCACTCGACAAACCGATTTTCGATCCCTGGCCCCTGGCGCCGAGCCGGCTTGTCTGGCCCGCCTGCAACCCCCAGGCCGGGCAGGAGAAGATCGCCTCAAGGTGGAATTTGCCGTTGATGCCTCGCGGCGGCTGCTGGCCACTATCTTCGACTTGCAAACCCAGCAGCTTTTGGTAGAGGCCCAGCCCGTAGCCACCCTGAGTTAGAGAGAGAAAGGCACTCAGCCTCTTGTCGCACCGAAACCCAAACAGCGCTATCTGGCCATCCTCCCCTCTCCCTCAGGGAGAGGGGCCGGGGGTGAGGGATGCCTCAGGGAGAGGGACCGGGGGTGAGGGATGCCTCAGGGAGAGGAACCGGGGGTCATGGCTGCGTCAGGGAGAGGGAGCGGCGGTGAGGGTAGATTTGAAACGCGCATATCCCGATCGATTTCATTGGGATTTGATGGGGCGT
>NZ_JANSJN010000158.1:0-3273 GCF_047462555.1 Synechococcus sp. B60.1 | reverse complement strand
GCTATCGACCCCGCCTGAGTAGGCCACCAAGACCCGCCCCATCTCGGCGAAGATTTGGACAAGCTGGTGGAACTTGCGTTGCAGGACGGGATCCAGCTCCGGCAAGGAGTCGGCAGTGGGGTTTGGGGCTATGTTCATAAGGCCAGCAGATTCGGTAAGTTGGGGCCAAGGGGACGCCGTCTTGGCCCGGCGGAGGAGAACCTGGGGCGGTTTTCCCTTCCTATTGTTTCTCAGAGTTTCCCGACTTTCCAACGGTTCCTTCCCAAGTGAGGTGCTGGACTCTTGCCGAGGGATACTTGGCTGCGTAGCTCAGGTAGTGGGAACATAGGGCAATTGCTACAAGCTGTAGAAGAGACCCGCGAGATGCCTGCTACCCTGACCCTAAAAAATATCATTCGCAACAACTCCGAAGAAAAGTTTCTAAAACTTTTTGAAAATGCTCTCTCTCAAGAGAATCATCAAATTCTTGAGGCCCACCGAACTATTCTTAGAGCCTGCTACAGCAACCCAGAACTTTGTCCGACGATAAAGGGCGAGAAAGAGGAGGAAGTAGTCAGAAGGTGGATAAAAAGGTATGATAATGGCTACAAAAATAGGATCTCGAAACGAATATCAAGGCCTCCGAAAACAACTTCTGACCCAATCATCAGCGATATCATTGGGGCTCGAATGCCTGGACTTACAGAAGAACATCTAGAACAAATCAAATATGCTCATAGGCTATCGATGTCCGCCGAAAATATCCTAGGGCTACTACTGGAAGAGTTTCTAGCGGAACAACTCGCTGAATATGGATGGCACTGTTGCTGGGGAGCAACCCTTCTCCACGTTGATTTTTGTAATGTGGATGGTCGCCTTCTCCAGGTTAAGAATCGCAGCAACTCAGAAAATAGCTCTTCCTCCAAGTTAAGAAACAAAAAGAATATCAAAATATGGTACAGAATTGACGCTGAGTCAGGTTCTTATAAGTGGGATGATTTTAATAGCGAATACAAAACAGATCGCTTCTCAGAAGAGAACTTTGTTAAGTTTGTTAGACAGGTTTTGACAAGTAACCCAGACGCTCTGCCTGTTGAAGAGGACAATCCTTGGAAGAAAATAGCAAACTCATAAATCTAGGGATAGCTGTTTCATAGAGAACTCATCGGAATAACCCACGTCTAACATCCAGCTAACATCATCAGTTCTGTGGTAGCGGGAGTATGGGAAGTCCGGATATACGATAGGCTGCTCACCTTTTAGATAAGAGATCAACATCTTGGCAATTGCCCTTCCTAGAGAACGAGGAACGGCGTTCCCAACTTGACGATATTGATCAAGTAAACTGCCTGCTATGACCCAGTCGTCTGGAAGTTCTTGGATACGCTTGTATTCTTCAATACTAAGAGGCCTATCCTCCTCAGGGTGAGCTAGATCTGTAGCAGGCATCGCTGGATGTGTGACCAATGTTGGTGCAGGTTTATCCCAGTCTAACCTTCGGTAAAAGCCTGTTCTTCCACCACTTGAATAATAAGAAGCACCCAATGCCTCTTTCTTAAGCCCTTCGGGTAAGTCTCGCCAGCATTGACCAGGCTTCAGTAGTCTGTAGTACTTAAGTCGTTTTTCAGGGAACTTAACAAAATGATGCCCATCTTTGGGAAGACCTTCTAAAGCTTCTCGTAAAGTTTTCCATCTCGGTAAGCCGTACAAGCCTTTCTCCGAATGAGTAGGTGTTAGATAGGGCAGTTTCTTGCCATCTCGGCTACAAGAGATAATCAGTCTCTCTCTCTGTTGGTAAGCGCCAAAATTGGCAGCATTGTACAAGTTGAAAGAAATACTATAGCCTGCATCCCTGAGCCGTCGAATGATGAAGAGCAAAGCACTACCTCTCTGCTCTTCTTGTGTCAAGGGTGGAAAGTTTCCACCTCGCATTCGATGAGGCCTATGTTTTAGAGGAGCGGACAATAGACCTCGAACATTTTCGATAATTGCAAACCTTGGCTTAAGCTCAACGATCAGATCGATAAAAGCTAAGAAGACATTACCACGCTCGTCATTAAATCCTTGCCGCCTACCTGCGCTGCTAAAAGATTGACAGGGAGGTCCACCAATAATGAGATCGATCTCCTCGCTTATACCTAAGCCTGCTTTCTCTCGAATCTCTGCGGCTGAGTAATTTCGGATATCTCCAATTAGTCCTATATCTGGCCGGTTGATCTCAATTGTTTTTCGAGCTGCCGGATCAACTTCACAAGCAAGTAGTACCTGAATACCTTCTTCCTCTAAGCCTAGATCTAGGCCCATACAGCCAGAGAAAAAACTTAAGGCCTTCAGTTGAGGTTGACTAGAAGAGCGACGACTATGATCGGCCACTTGCTGGTCTTTTTCTTCTCGCTTAGCCCAGTAGTTTTCAACCGACTCCGATGCTATAATCCAACGGCTACCAACTTTTTCCCCGATGATCCCACCGTCTCGGAGTAGCCGTCGCACATATTGCTCCGAGCAGTTCAAAATTTCTGAAGTCTCCTTTACAGAAAGGTATTGTCCAGGCAGAGCAGACATTCTTCGGAGTCGAAACTAGATTTAGGTACCCACATCATACTGCATCAGCCAACGGCAAACAATGGGGACAACCTAGCCGGCAGCCCGCCAACGCGGTAGGCTAGATCGCAGTGGGCCTTCTGTTGGGTTCTCTACTGCAATCAACGGTTCTCTCCTCTTGCCGCCATGGCTTTGCAACTTGAACCTGCCGCTCCGGCAGAGGTAGCCATCTATCAGCCCTATTACGCCGTTGCGCGCCGGCAACACCTAGCTCTTGCGGTGGGCCTCTACAAAAAAGGCAGCCTGGAAGGACAGAGGGCCATCGAGGGAGACAAACCTGTGCGTTTCCTGGCCAGTTGGCACACGTCGCCGTTGCCCTCCGATCTGACCGTAGTGCAAGTGATCTTCGATCAGGATGCCGAGCTCACTTACCAGCTCTCCATCGCCAACTACGAGTTTGTGGATTACCTAATCGATGTCGTAACACTGGTGCAGCGTGGACAACCGCCGGATTTCACCACTGCCTTTTACAAAAAGCTGATGCGGTATGAAGACTGACGCCAATTCTCCGGTTGCCGTCACCCTCTACGACACCACCCTGCGGGATGGGGCGCAGCGGGAGGGGCTATCGCTATCACTGCAAGACAAGATCCAGATCGCCAAGCTGCTGGATCGCCTGGGGATCCCGTTTATCGAGGGGGGCTGGCCGGGGGCCAATCCCAAGGATGTGCAGTTTTTCTGGCAACTGCGGGA
>NZ_JANSJN010000157.1:0-3318 GCF_047462555.1 Synechococcus sp. B60.1 | reverse complement strand
CTTCTTGGCCGCGACGTGGAGGTGCAACTGCAGCAACCCCGAGAACATCAGGTGGAGCTGGCGCTCATCGCCTGTCCCGGATCCCAGGCCACCTGAGCAAGACAGCGGGGCTTAGGTCCTTTGCTTCTCTGCACGACTTTTTCACAGTTTTGTTCCTAAGATTAGAACGACTCACACAGGTGTGTTGAAGACTGAGACACTAGAGGAAGGAGACTTGGGGATCCCCATATTTGGGATCCCTATTTTTTGAATGATAAAAAGTTAGCAGGATTCCTCTCGGAGCGACACGAAAACAGCGCCAGCAATGACGCTAATCTCAGCTCTCGTCCTCAAGCTGGTTGCCAGTCGCTTGCCAAAAGCTTCTACAACCCACCTCATGCAATCCAAGGGATCCCTGGCAGCAGTTGTCACCGGTTGGTCTCGTAGGGTTTTGGTTCCAAGATAAGCAGTTGGTCAAGAAACTTAACATCTAGGTCAACTCATCTTAACTCAATAAAGACTCCCCGAGCCATCGGGTTAACTTTTGTGGGTCTCAGCAGCCCAATCCTGAATAATCCAGGTACGCAAGATCTGGATTTCTTCAGGGCTCAAGTGGCCCAAGCGATCCGTGCCGGTGCCGTTGCGGCGAATGTAGGCCAATTCGGGAGATCCGCTGCGTCCAATAAAAGAGCCGGGAAATTCTCCTTGGGGATCACTCACGGGGGGTCTCGGCGTCGGCACAGTTCCCGTCCCAAGCTCCGATAAGGAACCGGGGGCGTCGGCCCCTTCTCCTTCTGCATTCAAGGGGATCCCTGCCGCCCGTTGAATAACAGCATGGCGAGCCAACCAGCGCGGTTTCAGCAACTCGCTATTTTCTGATCCAGGCGTTACGTAACGCATCACCGCGGCGTAGCTATCCAAAGGGCTGCGCCGCATCCGACCGGCCCGCTGATGACAACCCACACAGCTAGCATCCAGTAGGGGCTGAATATCTCGCTGGTAGGTGTATTGAGGCTCGGTGCGGAAGGTCAACTCTATGGGATTTTGTAAATCTAGCTCTTTGGCAGCAGGTAAGAACACTCTGTAATCGGTACTGTAGTTGAGTGGCTGTAAAGGCTGTACAATTAGCTCGTTTCCCTGGATATCAAAGGCCACTTCCAAAGGAGGCTGGATCCCAAAAGCCAAACTCGTCATTCCTGTCGGAAGCTCTCGGTCGAAACGCAGGCGAATACTTTGATCAACTGGGATCCCTCTTTGGCCATTGGAAGGATTGCTAGAGACCAATGCGACTCCACCTTGAGGAAGAGGAGTAAATTCTACCTGAGCTTTTCGGGCCCCCACTCTTGGTTGTAAAAGAGTTAATGCATTGGGATAGAAAGTGGCATATTGCTCCAGTTGAGTTGGCGATGGGCTTTGCTGCCAAACACTACGAGGCATTCGCACCGTGAATAGAGGCAGCTGTTGTTCCCCACTTTGCCCCAGTACTTCTAAAGTGAGCTGCTCCGCCTGCGGCTGTGCCTGAAATTGTTGTGCCAAAGTCTGCCAAACCAAAGAGCGCGATTGTTCGACAAGCTGTGAATAGCTTTGACCCTGCACCTGTAGAGAGAGATGATAGGTTTGCGGCCATCCTACCTCACCCCAAGCCAGCACCCAGACCAACCCGAAGGTGAGCAACAGGGATCCCAGCTTCAGCCAAGGCCGGCGGCGAGAGTTCGACATCAGCATTAATCAGCAACGTATCTTAGGGTTTAGCCGTTTCTATGAGAATCTTCCATCTTTGGCAAAGCAACCGGTCTGAGAGAATGACAGTCATTGGCGGGCCACTCTTCTACTCTTCTAGAATAGTTGGGGTAATCAAGACAACAACTTCACTTCTAATGTTCGTCGTGTTTTGCCTACGAAAGAGAGCGCCTAGCAGAGGGATCTCAGCAAGAAGTGGAACCTTATCAACAGACACTCGATCCTCCTCTTGTATCAATCCTGCCAAAAATAGTGTTTCCCTGTCTTTAAGTCTGATTTGCAAAGAGCCAACAGAACGCTGATTGAGCAAGCTAATTACGGCTCCGTCTGCTAAAGTGATTTGGCTACCGATAGATGAAACCTGGGGAAGAAGATTCAACGTAACGTAGCCATTGTCATCAATCCTGACGTTTTGAATAATTAAGTTGACTCCTGCGTTTCCTTTTTCAAAAACGACTGTTGACGTACCCGTTGCAGGGTCTGTTACCAATCTCCTATTGGTGATAACTTCTTGACCAACTACAATAGCCGCGCCCGTGTTGTTAGCGACGACCACTTTTGGGTCAGCCAGTATCTTGGCTGTTCCTGAAGCAATAGCTGCATCTATGCGGGCCGCAAGAGATTGCTGGAGTCGGTTTAAGGTGTTGAACACAAGTGAGCCGCCAGTTCCTACGGAAGGAACTACGCCAACGTCAGGAACCGAAGATCCCGCAGGTTGGTTGAGGGGAGTTCCACCAAAGGTGGTATTATCTCCAGAGCCCAGTGCAAAGTTGCCAGAGGCACCGCCTAATGCCACTCCTAGACTAGAGTTGTTATTGAGGTTAATCTCAATAAACCTAGCACTAACTAAGACCTGACGACTTCTAAGATCAATCTGGGCAAGGTAGGCTGCAATCACATCATGCTGGGCAGGTGTGGCAACAATAGTTAGTGAGTTTGTTCTTGGATCTGCTTGAATGGCTGACTCTTGAGCAAGAGGGATATTCGATGCTTCCAGGATAGCTAAAATTCTACTTCTGATTTCACTTGGAGTGATACTTAGTTGTCTAGCATTGATTTCGACTGTTGCTTGCCCGCCTCCGGCCCCAGCAGCAGTAAGGTTAAAGGTCTGTTCTGTCTCTTCGATTCTTAGTTGATTAAGTCTATATGTTTTGACAATCTGCTGGCCGACTCCAGGAAGGCTAGTGCCGATAAAAACTGTTTGCCCTACACGAGTTGCTTGCAGTTCCTTCAGCCGCAAGATAAAGTTGAACGTTTCCTGTAAGGGTGAGTCGGCTACATCTAAGGAAATCGTCAAGTCCGGAGGAACGTCGTTAAGAACTACATTTAATCCAGCTCGACGTACCAAGAGACTCAACACATCACCTACGGGAGCATCCCTCAGGGTTAAGGTAATCTTGGCATTTGAGCCCAAGTCAACTGGAGGGGGAGCAGGAAGGATGCTGCCGACTGCAAGATCCCCTGCCGGAGGAGCTACTGCTCGACCCTGGAAGGGAGAAGTAGTGGGATCAACGGATCCCGATGGCAGTTGGGGTTGGTTAAGCTGCCCTACGGAAGGCACCTGAGAAATGACCGGCCCAGGGGAAGCCGGCTGAGGGG
>NZ_JANSJN010000156.1:0-3328 GCF_047462555.1 Synechococcus sp. B60.1 | reverse complement strand
GCCTTGGGATAGAGCCAAAGCAGGTTCTCATCGAGCACCAAGGGCAGTTGGTCGACTACTGGCACGCGACCCATCCCTATGCCCTGCCGGAAGGGAAAAAGAGCACTTGAGGAGTTTCCCTGCAATGTCAGAGTTGGACGAGCTGCTGCAGCAAGCCCTCAACCATCACCAGCAGGGGCGCCTGGACGAGGCGGAGCGGCTCTATCGAGCTGTCCTGCGGTCTGTCCCCCGCCACCCAGAGGCGCACCACAAGCTGGGGCAGCTTACCCGCCAGCGGGGGCAGCCCCGGGCGGCCCTGCACCATTTGGTAACCGCCGTCAGCGCCAATCCAACGGTTGGTCAGTATTGGCTGTCCCTGGTGGAGGCGCTACTGGAGTGTGGCGAATATGCAGAGGCCGAGCGGGTGCTTGCTGATGGGCAAACTCTCGGACTCCTGGAAGAGGCAGTGGTTGTCGAGTGGAGCGCGCGGCTGGCCGCTACCAAGCTGGCAGGAGAGGCCCCCCTCTCCAGCCCGGTGCCAGCGACTCGAACCCTTAGCGAGGAGGAGGTCAGCGAGCTGCAGGCAGCAAGTGAGGCCTACAACTGTGGCAACCTGGCCCTTGCTTTGCAAAAAGCCCAGGAGGTGCTGGCCAGAAACCCCAGCTCTGCCCTGGCCTGGGCCCTTGTTGCCAACGTGCGCTGGAAGCAGGGGGAGTATGTTGCAGCAGAAGAGGCGGCTCGCCGCGCTCTGGATCTTGAGCCCCAAGAGCGCAACGCCCTGTTTGCCCTGGCGCTATCTCTGCAAGGGCAAGGGCGCTACGTGGAAAGCGAGGCGACCTATCGCCAGGCGCTCCAGGCCTATCCAGAGGATGCTGAGATATACAGCAATTTTTCAGCTCTATTGCAGGAGATGGGCAAATGGTCGGAAGCGCAAGCTGCTGCCTTGCGGGCCATCGAGCTCCGGCCAACCTATGCCGACGCCTGGTTCAACTACGGGAGTGCGCTGCTGGGGGGCGGCGAAAGAACGCGGGCCAAGAACGCCTACCAAGCAGCGCTGCAGTTCAATCCCCAACGGGTGGAAGCGCTCCTCTTGCTTGGGAGAATGGAGGTAGAAGAGCGCAACTTTTCCCAGGCCCTGGATTACTACGACAAAGCCTTGGCCCTTCGCCCCGACTTCCCTGAGGGCTTGCTGGGCAAGGTAGAAGTCTACCTCAATTTAGAGCTCTTTCAGGAAGCAGAGAGCTTTGCCCGTCTTGCCCTTCAAAAAGATCCCCACCACTTTGCTGCCTATCTGGGTCTAGCGCTTGCCTTGGCAGCTCAAGAAAGAGATGCAGAAGCAGAGGAAGTGCTGCAGGCCGCGCGCCAATGCAGGCCGCAACCCCCTAATGCTGCCGAGCAGATCCTTGCGGCGCAGATTCAGGGCCGGCTTTGGCTACCCTCCATCCTAGAGTCGCAGGCCGCTATCGCCCACTGGCGGGCACGCTATCAGGAGGGTCTGCGGAGTTTGCTGGCCTTGCCTGGAACCCTGGAAGACCCGACCCGACTCTTCAGACACTCCCTTTCCTTCGAGCTTCCCTACCACAACGCCGACGACCGGCCGCTCATGGAGATGCTCTGCCAGCTCTTTCGAGCCAAGGCGCCGCAGCTCAATTTTGAAGCACCGCATGTTGCCCGTTGGCACTTCCCTGCTGGTCGGCGCATCCGCGTTGGCTTTTGCTCAAAGTTTCTTGTCGGCCACACCATCGGCAAGCTCTACCAGGGCCTTTTGCGTCAGCTTGACCGCTCGCGTTTTGAAGTTATCCTCATCTACCCACCGCAAGCCCCTCGCGACTCGGTGCGGGCTATGTTAGAGGCTGCTTGCGACCGAGTGGTGGTTCTCAGCGGCCTACTGCCCCAGTGGCAGGCGCAGGTTGCAGCTCTGGAGCTGGACGCTCTTTTCTATCCCGACATCGGTATGTCGATGGCCACCTACTTCCTGGCCTATGCGCGGCTTGCGCCGGTGCAGATGGTTAGCTACGGCCACCCGGATACCACTGGCCTCGATACAATCGATTACTTCCTGGGGGCCGATGTGCCAATGGAGCCAGAAGGGGCGGAAGCGTACTACAGCGAGCGCTTGGTGCGCTTTGCCCGCCTGCCCTTCTGCTACCAACTTTTCGGCTTGCCACGGCAAATTCCCCCACGCGCAGAACTGGGCCTGCCTGAGCGCGGCAGGCTCTACGGCTGCCCGCAATCGCTTTTTAAGTTTCACCCTGACTTCGACGCGGTGCTGGCAGCCATTGCCGAGAGCGATCCCGAGGGCCACATTGTCCTCATCGACGGCTTGGCCAAGACTTGGAACGACCAGCTCAGGGCCCGCTGGGCAAAGAGCGCCCCCATCCTCAACGAACGGGTCTGCTTCGTGCCGCGCCAGCCCCTTGCTCGCTTCATGGCGCTGGTGGCCCATTGTGACGTTCTGCTGGATCCTATCCATTTCGGCTCAGGCAACACTCTCTACGAGGCCATGGCCTACGGCAAACCCATTGTCACCTGGCCTGGTCGCTTTGCCCGTGGGCGTTTTGTGGCGGCAGCCTATGAGCAGATGGGGATTGCCGAGATAGCGCCCATTGCCCCATCCCTCGACGCCTATGCGGCTACAGCCCTTGCTTTTGGCCGCGACAAGGAGCGCTGTCTGGCTTTTGCCACCAAGGCCGTAGAAGCAGCCAAAGTGCACCTGTACCAAGACCTCCAGGTCGTGCGTCAGTTCGAGACCTTTCTCCTGGCGGCGCTGGAAGCGGCTGCCCGTGGAGAGAAGCTGCCCAGCGGTTTTCGGGTGCCACCCCCCGACCCTGGGAGCTGAGATCCTCAGGGGGTGCGGAGTTGCTGCCTCTGCTCGTGGGCAGAAAACAAGCTCCCCCGTATCCTTACCAGCTACTCAACGGGACACCGGAGCAGTGCCAAGCTCTAGCTCCCTGTCTAGGGCCGCCACCTGCTGCAGCGCCCGTCGCCCTGCTGCCATGTCCGGCACCCCCATCGACGTGCGGTAGCGCCGGCCCTGGTACGTTCAAGTCAGACGCAGCCAACCCTTGTCTTGAGTCACGTGGACAACTTCCTTTGGCTCTCTCCTTGCGATCATTTTGCGATCACTCTACGCACCCAACTTACCCTCTTCTACCCCAAACTTGGCTTTACCCTCAACTGAGGTTTTAGGTCTGAAAGGGCTTATCTGGAGCCAGTTTTGCGGCTTAGTTCAGGATCTACCGGATGGAAGCGGGCGAACGGAATCGAACCGTCAACAGCAGTTTGGAAGACTGCGGTTTTACCATTAAACTACGCCCGCACAGGCATCTGCCTCTGCCAAGTACCTATA
>NZ_JANSJN010000155.1:0-3371 GCF_047462555.1 Synechococcus sp. B60.1 | reverse complement strand
AGTTGCCCGTCAGCGTAGAGATTGGCAACACAAGGTTACCTCAGAGATTGCCCGTCGTTATGACATCGGGGTAACCGGTCGCGTTAGCGGGACGGAGTCCTTAAAGCTCAACGTCAAGGGCATGACCCATAAAGCTAAAGGTAATTGGAGGGCCTTGCCTGCCGCTTCAGGATTAGCCCGCTGTTACCGATACATCTTCGATGCGCAGAGCCGGAAAGGCCGTGGTGCCGTTGAAAACAGTTACCTCTTGTGAGATGGCGGAGATATTGCGCAAACAATCGTAGAGGTTGCCGGCAATGGTGGTCTCCAGGATGGGGCGCTTCTCGCCACCTTTGACCAAAAAGCCCCCCTTCACCACTCCGGAAAAATCGCCGGTAATCGGGTTGCTGCTGCCGGAAAGCCGCGTGACGATAATGCCCCGCTCCATCGCATACAGCTCAGACAAAGGGGTTGTCCCCGGGGCCACGCTCAGACAGGCCGGCCCCACGCCCGGCAAGCTGCCCGCCCCCCCTGTGGCATGGCCGTTGGAGGGAACGCCGGCAGCCCGGCCTTCGTAGCTGTTGTACATGAAGTTGCAGAGGATCCCTTCGTGGATCAGGGGGGTAATTTGGCGTGGCATCCCCTCGCGGTCGAAGGGCTCGATGGGGTGGCCGGGCAAGCCCAGCCCCTCGGAAACCAAGGTCAACAGGGGGCTGGCGATCAGGGATCCCATCTTCTGCGCCAGGGGGCTTTTGCCCTTGCGCACCGCGTCCGCCCCCAGCACAAAGAGGAGGTCTCCCAGAAACTCCTCCACCACATCCGGCGGCAGGACGATGGGGCCGCGAAAACTCTCCCCCTCCCTAGCCCCTAGGGCCCCCACACACTTTTGCACAAAGCGATTAAAAGCCCGCTCCAGCGCCGGCAGCAGCTCCGCCCGCTTCTGCACACTGTCGCCGTCGTAGGCAAAGCTGCCCACCTCGTCCCCATCGATGGCCATGCCAAACAGGGATCCGCCCGCCTCGACGCTGTGGTAGTTGGCGCGGATGCCGGTGGAAGAAGCAATGGCCACGGTATCCTCTTCCACGCTGAGGGAGCCGCTGTCGATGGTGATGCGGGGATCTTTGGATCGCACCCACTCCACCAGTTGGGATCCCAGTTGCGTCAGCTCGGCAGCATCCAGTTCCAGCAGGCCTGGGTCGAGGGCAAAGGGCACCTGGGGCAGAGGCTGGGGATCCGGCAGGCCGTTGAGGGGATCCGCCGGCGAAGCCTTGGCCATGGCCACCGCCTCAGCCGCTGTCTCGGCCAGCTCTTCCGGGCGGTTGGAAGTGGCAAAGCCCAGCCTGCCGCCGCAGAAAACCCGGATGCCGAACAGGGTCTCGCTGCTGCTGCGGGCCAGGTTGAGGTCATTTTTCTCAAAAGTTACTTCCGTCTCACGGCCTGAGTTGGCAAACACCTCTGCTTGGTCGGCCCCGGCAGCCAAGGCCTTTTGCACACCCTGTTCGCAAAGATCCAGCAGGTTTTCAGGAGCAATGACGGAGCCGGCCATAGAACTTGAGAGCTGCAAGAGAACAGTTCTATTATCGACCCTGCTGCCAAGACCTGCCCCAACAGCAGGGGCCAGATGATCTCAACTGGTCACTTAGGCTTGGGATCCCTTTGCCGGCAGCTTTGCGGATCCCTGCGGCATTAGGGCTGCTCCAGCGGCTGATCCGAGAACAGCAAGGGGGCAATGTTGGCGGCTTGGTTGAGTGGGATCTCGTCGTGGATGGCGTACTGATAAAACTGATCCAGCCGCTGACACAAACCTTCTGGGGTCAAAGCCTGTACATTGGAGCTGATGATGTAACTCTGGGCAGGAGAGGCACGAAACGCCTGAAAGGCTTTGCGACAAAACGCCTGCTTGGCCTCAGGATCCGCCTGGCGCCACTCCGGCCCTGTGAGTTTGCCAGAGAGTGCCGGCTCAGTTGCTGCCCAGGCGCTGGACGCGACCAGGGGCAGTCCCGTTGCCCAAACCAGCCAGGCCAGGAGGAGCAGCAATACCTGCTGCCAAGAGAACCCAAGCCGTTGCTTGTGTTGCACCATAGGTGGATATGCTGAGGGAAGGAGCTTGGAATGCCGAAGCATCCCTAGCGATCCTATCGCCCTCGGTCTCCCCCATCCAGCCGAGGACAGCCCTGGAGCAAGGTTGGCAAGCAGCTCTATGGCTCGCAGCAAACCCCGCCAAAAACAGCGCTTTCCCCATCTGCTGGGCTCCAAGTGGACTTCTGTCCAGCCTGTGATGGGTTGGCGACATTTTCAGGTCGCCGCCCGCCAAGAGGGGCAAGGGGGGCTGGTGTTTGCCGAGCTGAGGGCCGTCTGCGATCCCCAGGTGCGCCTCTGGGTCAACGCCGCCACCCTCAAAAACCGGGATCTCTGGCAGCCGGGCTGGACGCCGCTGGAAGACGGGATCCCCTGCGGATCTGGCGGATCGTCTCTCTCCAGAGACTCAGGGATCCCCGGATCCCTCTAGCGCTGTATTCTTCTAGCTACAAGACTTTTGAGGAGAAAACGATGCCCAGGTGTGATGTCTGTGGGAAAGAGCTCAGCTACGGCGACTATCAATGGGCCAAGCGCTGTACCAATCCCTACGGGAAATCCCACCTTATCTGCTTCGACTGCTACAGCGGTTCTTCCTGTCCCATCTGCTCCTCCCCTCTCGAGTCGGCAGAATAGAAAGAAGTCGTTCTCAACAGCCGCTTTTCCTCTCCCGGTGAGCCAAGCTCTTGGAAGGAAGTTGGCAAAAGTCTCGCTGGTGTTCCCAAGGGAGCCGCAACAGTGCGCATTGGCCAGGGCTATGACATCCACCGTCTCGTAGAAGGGCGCCCCCTGATCCTAGGCGGGATCCGGATCCCTTACGAAAAGGGTCTGTTGGGCCACAGCGACGCCGACGTGCTCACGCACGCCATCATGGACGCCCTCCTAGGGGCCGCCGCCCTGCGGGACATTGGCTACTACTTTCCCCCGGAAGAGGAGCGCTGGAAAGGGGCAGACAGCATTCTCCTCTTGCAGCAGGTGGTGCAGTTGGTAAGCCAAGAGGGCTGGCGCATTGCCAACGTCGATAGCGTCGTGGTGGCAGAGCAGCCCAAGCTCAAGCTCCACATCCCCGCCATGCAGGCCCGCCTGGCCGAGGCCATGCAACTATCGCCCAAACAGGTAGGCGTGAAGGCCACCACCAACGAAAAACTCGGCCCCGTCGGCCAGGGAGAGGCCATGGCTGCCTTTGCCGTCGCCCTGCTGGTGGAACGCTGAGCTGCCGGCTTGCGGAAAGCACCTGGCCGTTGCCCTGCCCAAGCTGCCAAACTGGCAAGCAATCGCTCCCTCAAAAAACCAATTGGCCCCCATTGTCGTGAAAC
>NZ_JANSJN010000154.1:0-3375 GCF_047462555.1 Synechococcus sp. B60.1 | reverse complement strand
AAGGGAGAGCAACTCAAGTTGCTTGCGAGCTTTTCCGCCCCGCCGTGCAAGGCTACCAAGCTGCCCCGCTGTGTAGGGGCGGCAATGGCCCGTTCTCCTTGAGTCTCTCTGGAGACCAAGGCAGATTCCGGCCAGGTTTAAGAAGATTTAAGATCGAAGGCAGCTCTTATCGTTTTATATCCTGTTGAAGCCCGACACCCACCCACTGCACATCAGCCTTTTGCTCGATTGGGAGCCGCCTGCTGGAGAGCCACTGGCGGCAGAGGCCTTGTTGTCGCCAGAACGCTTTGTGGCTGAGGTCTTCCAGGAGCCGGAAGCCTTTCTGGAGGCTCTGCAAGGGGAGGAAAACCATCCAGACTGCCTAGTGCTGCTGGTGGACGCGACGCGGCTGGACAAGCTGGAGGCGTTGGGCTGTCAGCTTTGCAAACAGGGACTGTTGCTGCCGACAGTGGTGGCCATTGTGTCGGAAGAGCTCAAACCGGAAGGCGGCGCCAGCCGCTCCGGTGAACCATCCTCCCCCCCTGTTCCTCCAGGGGCAAGAGCTCTGCTCAAGCGGGAGCGGTTTTTCTACCACAACGCCACCCTGGTTCGCCTCGTCTCGCCGTCAGAGCTGTTGCCGTCAAAGGGATCCCAGGCCACTCCTTCTGCTTCTCCCTCTCCCTTGGAGCTGCTGATCAACCGAGCCATTGCCCTGTTTCTTCAGATTTCTCCCACCTGCAGCCTGCCTGCAGCAAACCCTTACCCCAAGGATCAGCCCTACCTGCTCTACACGCACCAGCAGCAGCGGCGGCTGGCGGAAAAGCTGCGGGAACGCCTCGGCTACGCCGGCGTGTACTACCATCGGGATCCGGAGCTGTTTTACCGCCACCTGCCCCCCGACGAGCAGCAGGCCCTCATGCGGCGGCTGCGCAACCTTTACCAGGCGATTGTCCTGGAGTATTTTCAGTCCCCTGAGACCGTCAATGCCCGCATCGACGAGCTGGTGGCCCTTGCCTTTTTTGCCGACATCGGCGCTGCCCAACTGTTGGAGCTGCACATGAACCTGATGGAGGATTTTGCCAAACAACTGAAACTGGAGGGCCGCAGCGAAGAGATCCTGCTGGATTACCGCCTCACTCTCATCGACGTGATGGCCCACCTGAGCGAAATGTACCGTCGCTCCATTCCCAAACCTGCCCCAAGGGATCCCTAACATGTCCACTCGCAAAGCCTATGTCCTCAAGCTCTATGTGGCGGGCAATACCCCCAATTCTCTGCGCGCCCTCAGCACCTTGCAAGACATCTTGGAAAAGGAGTTCCGCGGCGTGTACAGCCTGAAGGTGATCGACGTCTTGAAAAATCCGCAACTGGCGGAGGAAGATAAGATCTTGGCGACACCGACCTTGGCCAAAATTCTGCCGCCACCGGTGCGGAAAATTATCGGTGATCTGTCCAACCGCGAGAAAGTGCTCATCGGCCTAGATTTGCTCTACGAAGAATTGGACGAAGAGGCTTAAGACAGGTTTTAGGAGAGAGAGGGGAATGAACCAACCATTGGGGCCTTCTGAGCCAGAAAAGCTGCAAGATAACGCCGCGGAGGGGATCCCATCGAGCTCCTTCCTAGGCGGGTCAGAGCTGCGGGGGATCCCGAAAAAACAGACGGGCATCGAGGGCTTCGAAGACATTAGCCACGGCGGGCTGCCCTTGGGGCGCACCACCCTGGTCAGCGGTACCTCTGGCACCGGCAAAACGCTGTTTGCCCTCCAGTTTCTCTACAACGGCATCGTCAAGTACCAAGAGCCGGGGATCTTCGTCACCTTTGAGGAAACCCCTGCCGACATCATCCGCAACGCCTCCAGCTTCGGCTGGGACCTTCAAGCCCTTATCGACAAAGGCCAGCTCTTTATTCTGGATGCTTCCCCGGATCCAGAGGGATACGAGGTGAGCGGCAACTTCGACCTGTCGGCCCTCATCGAGCGCATTCAATATGCCATCCGCAAATACAAAGCCAAGCGGGTTGCCATCGACTCGGTGACGGCCATCTTTCAGCAATACGACCCTGCCGGCGTGGTGCGGCGGGAGCTGTTCCGCCTGACGGCCCGCCTCAAACAGGCCAATGTCACCACAGTGATGACCACCGAGCGCACCGACGAGTACGGCCCCATTGCCCGCTACGGTGTGGAGGAGTTTGTCTCCGACAACGTGGTGATTCTGCGCAACATTCTGGAGGGGGAAAAGCGGCGGCGCACCATTGAGATCCTGAAACTGCGGGGCACCACCCACATGAAGGGGGAATATCCCTTCACCATCACCAACGAGGGAATCAACATCTTCCCGCTGGGAGCCATGCAACTGACGCAGCGCTCCTCCAATGTGCGCGTCTCCTCCGGCATCGAGAAGCTGGACGAAATGTGCGGCGGCGGCTTCTTCAAAGACTCAATTATCCTGGCCACCGGCGCCACCGGCACGGGCAAAACCTCGCTGGTGAGCAAGTTCCTGGAGCGGGGCTGCCTGGACGGAGAGCGCTGCATCCTCTTTGCCTACGAAGAGTCGCGGGCACAGCTTTCCCGCAATGCCTCTTCTTGGGGCATTGACCTAGAGGAGTTCGAGCGGCAGGGCCTCCTCAAGATTATCTGCGCTTACCCGGAGTCCGCCGGCCTGGAAGACCACCTGCAGAAGATCAAAACCGAGATGATGGCCTTCAAGCCCTCCCGCATGGCCATCGACTCGCTGTCGGCGCTGGCGCGGGGGGTGAGCCAAAATGCTTTCCGGCAGTTTGTTATCGGGGTAACTGGCCTGGCCAAGCAGGAGGAGATCACCGGCTTTTTCACCAATACCACCGACCAGTTCATGGGATCCCATTCCATTACTGAGTCCCACATCTCCACCATCACCGACACAATCATCCTGTTGCAGTATGTGGAGATTCGGGGCGAGATGGCGCGGGCTCTCAACGTGTTTAAAATGCGGGGATCCTGGCACGACAAAGGCATCCGCGAATATTTGATTTCCGATTCGGGCATTCAAATTCGCGATTCCTTCCGTGGCTACGAGCGGATTATCAGTGGATCCCCAACCCGCATCAATGTGGATGAGAAAAACGAGCTGTCTCGAATTGTGCAAAATGTACAATCTCTGGATGATTGAGGGGCCTAGCGGTCGCCAGCTCCTTGCAACCAACCGCCAGCAGATAAGAATCTTAGGGTTGTGAGTCGCTCCGGACTTTTTCGGCTGCTTGACATTCCCCCAACTACAGTCGGGGGATTCTTACGCAGTCCATAGACAAACTCGCAAAGGCGCTGTCAAGACGCCCCTAGAGGGCTCCTTGGAACCCAGTCTCAAGGTTCCGCTTACTTGTTGACTGACAGCACTGTCCGGGTCTTTCACCGGGGTGGG
>NZ_JANSJN010000153.1:1965-3450 GCF_047462555.1 Synechococcus sp. B60.1 | reverse complement strand
TCATGATGGCAAACTTCCCTGAGGAAGCGCGAAGATTGACAACACAACCTTAAAACATCCGTTAAGTTCTGTCAACTGGCTTTCGGAAATCTGAGAAGGGATCCCCCAGCCTCAGCGGTTGGAGCGGCGACTGCCGGTGGGGGAGAAGAGGGCTTCCAGGGCCTGGCTGAGGGTTGGCTCCATCACCACCCGGTCTTCGTAGGCGGCGATGACCCGGGTAAGCTGGGGCAGGCGGCCCTGTTCTGCCTCCAGGTAGAGGGGCTGGACGTAGAGAAGCGAGGTCTCGATGGGGATAACCAGCAGCGTGCCCAGGTTCACCCGCGACCCGTGTTCGTTCCAGAGGGCAATTTGCTCGGAAATGGCGGGATCCTGGTTGACCCGCGCCTCTACTTGTTCCGGCCCGTAGATGAGGCGCTGCTTGGAAAACTCATACACCAGCAGCTTGCCGTAGTTTTCCCCATCGCAGCGGGCGGCCATCCAAGCCACCATGTTCTGCTTGTTGAGGGGGGTAAAGGGGGAAAGCAAGACAAACTGGGGCTGGTTTTCCTCCGGCAAGGTGAGGATAAGGTACTGCGGCTGCATGGGGAGGCGCCGTTGCTTGCGGAACTGGTTGGGGATCTGCCACTGGTCTTCCCGGTTGTAGAAAACCCGGGGATCCGTCATGTGGTAGGTGGCAAATTGCTGCACTTGCAGGCGGAAGAGATCCTGGGGGTAGCGGATGTGCTGCCGCAGCGGCTCCGGCATGGCCTCTAGGGGCTGGAACAGGGTGGGGTAAATGCGGGCGTAGGCTTGGATGAGGGGATCCCGAGGATCAGCAATGTACCAGTCGATGCTGCCGTTGTAGGCGTCCAGCACCGCCTTGACGGAGTTGCGGATGTAATTGAAGGGGAAGCCGGGCAGATGCTCCGAGTAGGGGTAGCGGCTGCTGGTGGTGTAGGCATCGAAAAACCAGTAGAGTTTGCCCCCTTGAATCACCAGGTAGGGATCCCGGTCGTAGAGCAAAAAGGGCATCACCTGGCGCACCCGTTCCCGGATCTGGCGGCGATAGAGAAAGCGGGTGGTAGAGGAAAGCTCGCGGCTGAGAAGAATGCGCAGATCCCGGAAGTGCCAGGCGTAGAGAAAGCGCTGCCAGAGGTGGGGGATGGGCACGCCGCCCGTGCCGCGGTAGCTGCTGTAGACATAGCGATCGGCAGCGGGATAGTCCAGCTCCCTTGCCTCGGCTCCCACAAACACGTCGGTAGTGGTCAGCTCGCCGTAGTAGAGAGCCGGCTGTTCCACCCGCAGCACCTGCGCCACCTCCGGGTAGCGGGGAGAAACCCGCGGTGGGATATCCGAGAGAAAAAAGTCCGGCAGTCCCTCTGGGGTAACCACGTTCACCGGGCTGAGGGTGAGGCCATAGCCGTGGGTGTAGAAAAACCGCTGGTTAACCCAAGTTTGGGCCGTAGGCGGCACCTGGGCAAAGTCCAATTCCCGCGCAGCGTGCAT
>NZ_JANSJN010000153.1:0-1865 GCF_047462555.1 Synechococcus sp. B60.1 | reverse complement strand
TAGAAAAACCGCTGGTTAACCCAAGTTTGGGCCGTAGGCGGCACCTGGGCAAAGTCCAATTCCCGCGCAGCGTGCATCACTTGGCGCAGTTCTCCGCCAATGCGGTAGCGATCCACATCCACATCGGGAAACTGGTAATAGGGACGGATCTCCTGCAGTTGGCGATAGGTAACCAAGAGAGGCTCCGTATCCCAAAGGCGCACGTTGCGCAGGGTGGATTGATTTTGCTGCAGGATCTCCCAGGTAAGAGATCCCTCCTCCAGAAAGGGTTTCACCTCCACCTCGGTCAGGCCAAAGCCAGCGCGGGTAAAGCGGATGTTGTGCTCGATGTAGGGGCGCTCCAGCTCCAGCTCGTTGGGCGTGACCAAAAGGGTTTGCACCAGTTGCGGGTAAAGCCGGGTAGTCAGCAGCCCAAACCCCAGGTAGGCCCCCCAAAGCAAAGCCGGTGCCAGCAGGGAACTGGCCCAGGCAGGGCACCAGGATTTGAAAAAGGGAAGGCGGAGGCGGATCCCTTGGCGGGCCAAAACCCAGAAGCCAATGGCCGTTAGGAAAGCCACCCCGCTCATTAGAGTGGTGGCTGGCAGGGTGGCGTGGACATCGGTAAAACCGGCGCCAAAGACAACGCCACGGGTGGAGTAGAGCAGCTCATAGCGATCCAGCCAGTGGCCCCAGGCGCGAATTAAAAACAGGGATCCCGCCAGGATCAGCAAGTGCCGCTGGGCAAACAGGGAAAGGGCCAGGGTCAGCCGCTGCTCCGATAGCCCTAGCTCCACCAGGTAGATGAGCGCTGTCGTGATCAAAGTGAGCAGCACCAAGTTGAAACACCAGTGCTGCAGCGTCTCCCAAAAGGGCAGGCCGAAAAGAAAAAAGCCCAGATCGCGGCCAAAGATGGGGTCGGACTCCCCGACAGGCACTTGGTGGAGCCAGAGCAGCAGCGTAAACCACTGATTGGAAAGAGCCCAGGCAAAGCATCCACTCAACCCCAGCGCGATCGCCCAGGCCCCTGTCAGGGTCGCTCCCCGCCAGCAGGCGCGCAGGTTGGATCCCACCACCGCCAGGGCAAAGCCAAAGGCGCCCAGGCCTAGCCCCCAGCGAGCCATCACCCGTGTCCACAGCACTGGCAGGGCGTTCAGCTCAGCAAACCAGGCCAGATCCACATAGAAAGACGCCAAAGCCGTGATGGCTAGGATCCCCAGTCCAATCCAAAGCAACAGGAGCAGCCCTCGCCGCAACCGCTGCATGGCCTCACAGTCCTTAGCCCGGAGCTGCCCTTGATCCTAGCCCCTGCACCGCCTGCAGCAAGCCTGCTGGACCCCCGTCCACCCGCACCACCGGGATCCCGACTTGGGCCTGCAACTCTTGCCAGGTGAGATCGTCCAAGAAGCGCTCCCCATCCTTAAGAGCAATCTGGGGCAAAAGTAGCCCATCGTAGCTTGCCAAGTTTTCAACGGATTTCAGAGCGCCCAGAATGTCTTGTCCTGTCAACAACCCGGTTACCGTCAGGGTTTGTCCCCAGAATTGGCTGGCAATGGGCAACAGGTCCAACTGCAGCCCCCGAATGCCGTTCATCCGCTTGACCACAGGCTGGAAGGCCTGTTCCACAGCGTTGCCCACCACCCAGAGGACTTTGAGGGGAGCAGGGATCCCAGCCGGCAGCCGCACCTGCTCGAACTCGCTCAAGAACAAGCGCAGGGATCCCACCCCATTCCCCAGTTGGGGGTAATCTTCGTAGTGCTCTGCCGGCGGCAGTTCCCGACCCGCCAGCAGATACCACTCATCAGCCAGCCAGGCAAAGGTGGATCCCAGTTCTTGGCGAAACTGCGCCTGCAGCGCTTCCACCTGATCAATCACCTCCGCCGCTTTGG
>NZ_JANSJN010000152.1:0-3491 GCF_047462555.1 Synechococcus sp. B60.1 | reverse complement strand
CCCACCCGCATCGAGAACCCTCGAGCTGAGCTGGCCCGTCAGCCTTTGCTCATGGCCATCCTCATGGACGGCTCCGGCAGCCTGTTGGTTTTGGATCCCCAGTCCCGTCGCTTCTTAGCTGTTTTTGGGCTTTTGGATCAATTTCGCACCACACCCTTGGATCTGGGGGCAGTGCTCCGTTTTGATAACCGAGGGGTCGGTTTTGGCGCTACGGCTCTCGGCCAGCCTTTACGCACGGCCCAACTGCTGCAAGACTTCACCAGCGATAAGCAACTGCTTAGGCGAGGGGTATTGCGGGCAAATCCCGGTGGGAACACCGCCTTGTATGACGCCACGGTGGAAGCCGGGCGTTTCTTAAGTGACTTTCGCCCCAATGAGACCTTCAACCGCCGCCTGGTGGTGTTTACCGACGGCATCGACAACGAGAGCACCCGCTCCATTGACCAGACCATTCGGGAGCTCACAACTCTGGCCCAAGAGCGGGGGCAGAAGCTGACCGTGTATGTAGTTGGGCTGGGCGTTGACTTAAACCTGCTGGAGCTCCAGCGACTGGCGGCGGCCACAGAAGGCACGTTTGTGCTGGCGCGGTTTGCCGAGGCTCTGGAAGCTCCCTTTGCCAATCTATTCCCTGCTGCTATTGGAGAGCACCGCCTGCAGGTGCGGGTACAAAGTAATGTTCCCCTACCTGCTGGCTCTTATCTTCTCAGCGGCGAACTGCGGGTCGAAAGAGAGGGAAGCCGTTTTGTGACATCCTTTAGCGACGCCGTTCTCACGGTGGGATCCCGCTAGAGCCCTTCTGCAAACCGACAGCATCCGCAATTGAGAGCAAGGCATAGGCACATGTTTCGACGACTGGGCAGCAGATTTTGGCAACCGGCTGCGCTTGTCCTGGCTGCTGTGGTTACAGGTTCCCTCACTGTTTTGCTGAAAAGTTGCGGTAGTGGCGGCTCTGGCAATCCTGCTGGAGTGGAGTTGCCGACAAGGGATCCCGCTGCCGGCTCCGCGGCTGCCATCCTGGGGCTGGTCGTTGATCCCTTTGCTCAGCTTTGTGGCCTGGAATCCACGGCTGCTCTTTGTACAGGCGGGCCAGTCTTTTCGGCAGGCAACTCAGTTCAGCTAGTCGGCTTGAGCTCACGGGGAGAGATTTTGTTTCCCCCCTTAGCCACTGCCACCCTGGATAGCAACTTGCGCTTTACGATTCCCTTTTCTGGCTCGATCACGCAGCCGCCGGGGAAATTGGTTTCGGTACAATCGAACCTCGTTGGGCAGGGACGGCAGGCCAGCCAGCCTACACCGCTGCGGGGATTTGTTTTCAGCGCAGCCGTCGATGTCTCTCCTTGGAGCGAGGCTCTCTATCGCATCTTGCTGCGGGAACGGGAGCGGGTACCCTTCTCGAACTTAGCCCCCCCTGAGGTTAGGGATTTGGAGAACATTTTGTTTGTTAGCATTCCTCTTTCCAAAACTGCCCGCAACCTAGAGGAAGTTATTGCCGATATCATTCAGCAAGCGGATCGGCTGAGTTTTAATGGGCTGCGTTTTGTAGAGGATCTGATTCGAGTTTGCTATGCCCTGGAAGGCAATCAATCCGATCAACCCTGTCGGCTGCGGATCCCGGTGCCGACTCCGCCTCCAGTGCCCATTGAACCGCCGGCAACTCGGCCACCAGCTTCTCCTCTTGCTCCCGGAACTCCTTTGCCGGCAGCAACACTTTCTCCTGAGGCTCCTGCCCTACCCATCGTCATCACCAATAGAGCTTCAGTCCGTCTATCATCTGGAACTTTAGTATTCAGTAATCCAGTTACGGTGAGAGTAGACAATTTGTAGCCGCTTCGCTTGGAATTGAGTCCTGTTTCTTTCTTTTTTGAAGACATTCCCTGAAAAAGCGAGGAGTGTTAGATGTTGACCTCAAGACCGTCTCCGCCCAACTCTAAGCAACCCGCCGAGCTACTGCAGATTCTCAGCCGTACTTTGGGATCCGTTTCCACAGCTTTGCTCATTTTGCTTTTGAGAGTGGGGAATGCCGACTCCGCTACATCAGGGAATATACTTCTGCAACACTCTGCTCAAGATGGGCTGGTCTTTATCGACCAAGCTTTGCCCGATCTGTCGATCTTGCTAGCAGGGATCCGACCTGGAACAGAGATTATTCCTTTGGATCCTAACAAAGACGGGATCCAGCAGATCGCCGAGGCGCTGCGAGGTCGAAAAGGGGTTAGAGCTTGGCACGTTCTATCTCACGGGCAGGCGGGCTCAATACAGTTGGGCAAAAGCCTTCTCAGCCTAGAAAACCTATCCGAATATGCAAGCTTGCTCTCGCAGTGGAAATCTAGCCTGGCTGATGATGCAGAGATCTTGATCTATGGCTGCGAAGTGGCATCCGGCTTAGAGGGAGAGCTTCTCATTCTCCAGAGACAAGCGGTGCCGCCAGCCTGCAGCAGCATCACCAACTCCAACGGAGTGGCGGTGGTCGACGTGGGGGGATCTGGCACTGCCGGGGCCATTCGCTTTGAAGCCGTCGTTCCCAGGTGAGTGGGTATGTGGGCGAAAGACTTATTAGATACCCTTACAGATATCTTCGCTGCCCAGAAACCCGCTGAAGAGACCGCTGTGCGCTCCTACACTTCTGGCATTGTCGTCCCCTTTTTGGTCGGTGTAGCTGTTGCAGGTCTAGGATTGCCTGCCCAAGCCGCAACAATTAATGTTACAAACCCAGCCGATGTCATATCTGATGACGGCCAATGCTCTTTGCGGGAAGCGGTCATTGCAGCCAACACCGATTCTGCATTATTTAGTACAGCTGGCGAATGCATCGCAGGCTCAGGGGCAGACACCATTGTGCTGCAAACAGATTATTGTATCTTGTCGCTGGACGACGATGGAGGTGGGCACCAAACAGACAGTGGAGCCGACAACGACGATTTGGACATCACGAGCACCATCACCCTTCAAGGAAATGGTGCAGGCATTCAGCGCGACACTTCGGTGACATGTAAGCCGGATAACACTGCAGCCAAAGGAGAATTCCGCCTCTTCCATGTCCAGAGTACAGGCGATCTCCAGATGAAAGACGTGGGACTCTACCAAGGTTGTGCAGATGGGTCAGGGTTTCCACATACGGCGGGTGGTGGAGTTTTCGTCGATGCTGGCGGACAGTTTAAAATTGCCAACGCTCAGATCTCCAACAACAAGGCAACTTCTCTTGGTGGCGGCGTCTACAGCTTGAGCACGGTAACCGTTACAGATTCTGGAATTTCCTCCAATGTCGCTGGCCAAGATGGGGGTGGCCTTTACAATGACAGCGGCGGCAAGGTAACCATTGTCACTACTGGGATATCCAGCAATATCGTTGTCCAAGATGGAGGCGGTATTTATAACAAGGGCACCCTCACCATCAGCAACACGGGGATCTCCGACAATGGCGCGGGCAAAAATGGGGGCGGCCTTTACAACGATAGCGGCGGCCAAGCAAATATTACCAACAGCGTAATCTC
>NZ_JANSJN010000151.1:0-3605 GCF_047462555.1 Synechococcus sp. B60.1 | reverse complement strand
CGGTTATCGGTAAAGGCAATCCAAACTTTGACGTTGGCAGGAGACTGGGCAAAGCTGTCGGCAGCCAGGAAGGCAGCCACCAAGCCAGCGGCGAAAGCCAGGAAAGTACGACGGGTGTTCATAGAAAAAGGCAGTTGCACTCGCTAAAGGCACATCCGAGAATACTGCACCGACATTAAGAGCAGGTTATATCTGGCCGGGATCCCCCCAGAAAGTGAACCCTCAGGCCGCAGTCAGAGTCAGATGAAATGAGCGCCCAGCCCAGGTTATGATTGGCAATTTCTCAAGGGGTCTCGAACATGAAAATGATGAAAAATGCAAGCTTTTGCCTGTTATTGGTTACTGCTTTACTAATGGCGCTTGCTCCCTTTGCGCAGGCTCGCCCCCGTCAGCGCGCCCACTCTGGCACCTACACGCGCAGCGGGCCAGGCGGCAGAGCGGCTAGTGGCACCTATTCCGGCCAGGGATCCCCCGGTCAAGGGGTGGAAGGGGACTATTCCGGCCAGGTGACCACCCAACAAGGCCAGACCTGGAACCTGAAGGGGCAACCCATCCGTCGCACCACCACCATCGACCCCCATCCGTGAAGGATCTGGTGGGATCCCCTGCTCAAGGCTGCCCGACCTGCCGCCGCAGCGCCTGGATCCCTGCGGCTAGACCCAACAGGACGATCAGCAGCAGGGTGCTCAGGGCCGCCGCCTGGTGGGTGTAGCCCCCTTGTTGCAAGCCAAAGATGAGCCACCCAAAGGTTTCCGAGCGGGAGGTTACCAAGAGGGCAGAGAGGGTCAGCTCGGCAAAAGATTGCAAAAACACCAGCAACACCGCTGCCGTTAAGGCCGGTGCCAGCAGGGGCAGCAGAATGTGGCGAAAGGTTTGCAGCAGAGAAGCCCCATCCAGGCTGGCTGCCTCCTCTAGGCTGGTGTCCAGGCTGCGCCAAGCAGCTTGCAGTGGTTGTAGCGCCAGGGCCAAGAACCGTCCCAGATAGGCCATCAGGATCAGCCCTAGGGTGCCGTAGAGGCTCAGCCCCGGCAGGGGCGGGGGCAACCACACCAAAATGAGGGACAACGCAAAAATCAGGCCCGGCAGGGCATAGGGCAAGTCCACGAGGAAGCTGAGCAGCGCCAGCAGCCGTACTTTCAACCGGGTCAGGGCATAGCCCAAGATCGTCGCCATCCCGCTGCAGAGCAGCGCTGCTCCTCCCGCCAAGCCCAAACTGTGCAGCGTGGCGCGGCGGGCCCGCTCCAGCTCAAAAAGAACCAGGCGGAAATGCTCCAGCGTCAGGTTAGACCAGACTAAGGGCAGGCCATAGGCCCGCAGCAGGGCAGTTGCAGCCATGGCCAGCAAAGGCCCGAGAATGAGCAGCAAGGCTGCGGCGAAGAGGATCCCGCTGAGCAGCCAACCCAGCCAGCCCAAGCGATAGGGATCCGGAGGGGCCTCGCCTGGATCCAGCCCCGCCTGAGGCTGCTGTGACCAGGCCAAAAAGAAGAGGGCCGGCAGGCCAAAGAGCAACGCCAGCGCCGCGCTGCGCCCAAACCCATCCCCGCCGAAGTTGATCACCTCTTGGTACAGCAGGGTGGGCAAAGTCAGGTAGCGTCCTGGGATCCCCAGCAAGGCCGGGATCCCGAAATTGCCCCAGGCCCCCAGAAAAGCCAGCGCCGCCGCTGCTGCCACAGAGGGCCGCAACAGGGGCAGGGTGATGAAGAGCCAAACCTGCAGCAGGTTTGCCCCATCCAGTTGGGCCGCCTCCTGAGCTTGCTTGGAGAGCCGGCTCAAGCCCGCCACCAGCGTCAGGTAGGCAATTGGCAGCACAAAAAGAGCTAGCAGCAGAATGATCCCCCCCGGCGTGTAGAAGCTCCACAGGGATCCCTGCTTCCCCAAAATCCAGCGCAGCCCCTGCTGCAAATAGCCCACCGGCCCGGCCCATTGGATCCAGGCCAAGGCCAAAACCTGGGGCGGAACCACGAGGGGAGATAAAAAGAGCACCCGCAGGATGCCGCGGCCCGGCAGATCTGTCTGGGTGGTGAGCACCGCCAGCACCAGGCCGCCGACCAGCGCTAATGCGGCTGAGACCGCCGACACCCAAAGGCTGTGGCCCAGCGCCAGATGGACGCGGGGCGTTTCCAGCAACCAGCGGATGTTCTCAAAGGAAAGCCCTTCCCCTTCGCTGCTCAAGGCTCGCTGCAACAGCTTCCAGAGGGGATAAGCGTGGGTCAAAGTCAAAAGGCACGCTACGGCTACCAGCCAGGGGATGATGGGGTGCCTTAACCCTTTACTCAAGCCCTCCCCCAGAAACGTTAGACCACGCCTTTGCTGACGCCCAAGGGATCCCACCTATTCCCCAAACAACTTGGCAAAGCGGGCTTTGTCGGCCTCGCGGCTTTCGGCCAACTCCGCTGCCGGGGCGCTCAAGATCTTCAGCTCGCTCAAAGCGGGGAAACCTTTTGGCGGCGTCACATCCTGCCGCAGCGGCATGTAGCCCATCTCAGCAGCGACCTCCTGTCCCTTCTGAGACAGCAAGAAGTCCACAAAAGCCTGGGCAGCTTCCAAGTTAGGCGTTCCTTTGACAATTCCCACCGGCTCGGTAATCACTGGCACGCCCTCCTTGGGATAAACCACCTCCACTGGGGATCCCTCGTTGCGGCTGCGAATAGCAAGAAAGTCTACCACCATGCCGTAGCTCTGTTCACCGCTAGCGACGTTACGGGCCACAGCGCCATTGCCTTGCACCAGCACGGTTTTATTCTTTTTCAGAGCTTCGTACCACTCCCAGCCCAGGCCAGGGGTGCGGGTGATAACTCCCAAGTTGTAAGCAGCAGCACCCGAATAGGTGGGGCTGGGCATCACTGCCTGGCCTTGGGGAACCTGGGCTAGAGCCGCCCAACTGTCAATGGGCTGGGCTTTGGCAGTGTTATAGACGATCACTGTAGCCAAGATCTTGGTGCCGAAGTAGTGACACTCTGGGTCGTAGTAGGTGGCAGCGATGGCCTTGGCCTCGGGACTGCAGTAGGACTCCAGCAAATTGCGGGATTTCAGCAACTCGAAAGTAGGCGCATCGGCCACCAGCAGCACATCGGCTTGGGGACTACCCTTTTCCGCTTCCAGCAAAAAGCGGCTGATCACCTCCTCGGTGCCGGAGCGAAAGATCTCTACCGAAACTTCTGGATAAACTTCCCGAAACGCAGACACGGTTTTCTGAGCGTCTGCATCAGGTTGGGAAGTGTACAAACGCAACGCCCCAGATGGCTTGGCCCAGACCGAGCTCAGGGATCCCCACCCAAGGGCCTGGGCAAGGGCCACAGTGCAGAGCATTGCTAACAAAGGTAGAGGGCGTATCATAGTTCTCCCTTGTTTGAGCGATTCGCTTAGCTGTCGATTTACTGATAACCAAGGCAGTTTTATTTCAAGATTTCCAAGGTCAAAATCTGCGTTGGCCTTACATTTTTGCCTTTTGCAAACACTTGCAAGCTACAGGGTACCCCAAAAAGATTAACTCGAGATTACAGCCTGTTAATTTAAAATAGGGTACAAGTTTTAAGAGGAAGGAGAGAAGGGAATGCCAACCCATTCTTTGGATCTACGGCAAAGGGTCGTGGCAGCTTATCTGG